>CAKQXZ010000004.1 GCA_934292955.1 uncultured Clostridia bacterium | reverse complement strand
CTTTAATAACGGCTTTGGTCTGCATAACGGCGATTTCGGGATAAGTAACGGCAAGACGGCATCCGCGGTGACCCATCATCGGGTTGAATTCGTGCAGGGAATCGCACAGCATCTTTATATATTCGACCGATTTGCCCTTTGCTTTAGCCAAAAGCGCGATATCCGCGTCTTCGGTCGGAACGAATTCGTGCAGGGGCGGGTCAAGGAAACGAATGGTAACAGGCTTGCCTTCGAGCGCTTCCATCAGCCCTTCAAAATCGGCTTGTTGCATCGGCTCTATCGCGTCGAGTGCTTTAACGCGTTCTTCAACCGTTTCGGAGCAGATCATTTCTCTGAACTTGTCTATTCTGCCGGGACCGAAGAACATATGCTCGGTACGGCAAAGACCTATGCCCTGCGCGCCGAGTTCTGCAGCCTTGCGTGCGTCCGCGGGCGTATCCGCGTTGGTACGGACTTCCATAGCCTTATATTTATCGGCAAGTTTCATAATTCTGCCGAAATATCCGCTATTGGGGTCTGCGGGAACGGTCTTGATAGCTATATCGTAAATCTTACCGGTCGAACCGTCGAGCGAAAGTTCGTCGCCTTCATGGAAGGTCTTGCCGGCAAGTTGGAAATACTTTTCTTCTTCGTTCATTCTGATATCGCCGCAACCCGAAACGCAGCAGGTACCCATACCGCGCGCAACAACGGCCGCATGCGAAGTCTGTCCGCCGCGAACGGTCAGAATGCCTTGCGCATACTTCATGCCTTCTATATCTTCGGGCGAAGTTTCAAGTCTTACGAGAATAACCTTTTCGCCCTTTTTACCGCGAGCGGCAGCGTCTTCCGCGGTAAACACTATAGTACCCGCGGCGGCGCCCGGCGAAGCGGCAATACCCTTACCGACAACGTTCTGTTTGTCTGCAGCGGCAAGAGCCTGTGTATCGAAGGTGGGGTGCAAAAGCATATCGAGCGACTTCGCGTCGATCTGCATAAGCGCTTCTTTTTCCGAAATCATGCCTTCGTCAATCAAATCGCAAGCGATCTTGATAGCGGCGGCGGCAGTTCTCTTACCGCTTCTGGTCTGAAGCATAAAGAGTTTTTCGTTTTCAACGGTGAATTCCATATCCTGCATATCTCTGTAGTGATTTTCGAGAATTTTGCAGACTTCCTGGAACTGAGTGTAAACAGCGGGGAAAACTTCCGCCATTTTGGAAATAGGCATCGGAGTTCTTACGCCCGCAACGACGTCTTCGCCCTGAGCGTTGGTCAAAAACTCGCCCATAAGACCTTTTTCGCCGGTCGCGGGGTTACGGGTAAACGCAACGCCGGTACCGCAGTTGTCGCCCATGTTGCCGAAAGCCATCATCTGAACGTTGACCGCGGTACCCCAGCTGTAAGGAATATCGTGATCCATTCTGTAAATGTTCGCGCGCGGGTTATCCCAGCTTCTGAAAACGGCTTTGATTGCGCCGAAAAGTTGCTCCTTCGGGTCGGACGGGAAATCGGTGCCGATCTTATCTTTATATTCGGCTTTGAACTGAGTGGCAAGAACTTTCAGATCTTCGGCGGAAAGTTCGGTATCGAGCGTAACGCCCTTTTCTTCTTTCATCTTATCGATGAGCGTTTCAAAATATTTTTTGCCGACTTCCATAACGACGTCGGAATACATCTGAATAAATCTTCTGTAGCAGTCCCAAGCCCATCTGGGGTTGTTGGATTTTTTAATAAGAACTTCAAGCACGTCTTCGTTCAGACCGAGATTGAGTATGGTATCCATCATACCGGGCATCGACGCTCTTGCGCCCGAACGAACGGAAACCAGCAAGGGGTTTTCTTTATCGCCGAACTTTTTACCCGTAATTTTTTCGAGTTTTTCGATGTTTTCCATTATTTCCGCCATAATGTCGGGAGCAATGGTTCTGCCGTCGTCGTAATAACGCGTGCATGCTTCGGTTGTTATCGTAAAGCCGTTAGGAACGGGCAACCCGAGATTGGTCATTTCGGCAAGGTTCGCGCCTTTTCCCCCTAAGAGTTCGCGCATTTTTCCGTTTCCTTCGCTGAACTGATAAACGTACTTCATTAAATATCCTCCAATTTTTGCGGCGTCCGCCGCTTTTTTCCTTTTTCAGGTCGTGACTTGTCCGTCAACGTTCCTATTATATATAATTCATTTGTTTTTTACAAGTGTTTACAACCCGTTTTGCATAAAAAGCCAAATTTTTGCATAAAAAGATTTTCCACTATACGCTTTCGCCTTAAAAACCCACCTGAAAGCCGCCTGAAAACACCCGCGCACGGTAAAATACAGGCATAACGCGCCAAACAAAATCCGCGTGACATAAAAAAACGGCTTACCCTATAAACCGCAGTCTACAGGTTAGCCGTAAAAATCAAAATATGTACGCCTGACTTATTTATTGTCACGCAACGATTTTTTTACGTTTTTTGCATTGCCGACCGACCTTTTATGATTTTCGGTCGATTTATCCCTATAATAAAACCGCCTTTTAGGCAACAGTATGCGCGAAAAATAGTAAACGGGAATTGCGCTCCAGCCGTGACACAGACTGCCCGCTCCGCCAAAATCGTCAGCCCCTTTTTCGGTTTCCCAAACGGAAGTCGCGCCGTGGTCAAGCATTTTTCCGTAAACGCGGCAAATATCTTCGATAATATATTTCCCGTACCCGCCGACAGACAACAATGCGTCGTAAACGTAAGCCTTAGTAGAAAGCGACGCGGCAATCTGCTTGCCTTCAAGCATTTTTTCGGCATCCGATCGATCTCCTATGCCCGCAAGAATAGCAAGTGCTGTAACGAACTGCGAAGAGTTTTTGTTATCGTCGGAAATGACAAATCTGCCCGACTTTTCGTCGTAAAATCTCTCGCGTATCGCGGTCTTTGTCGCGCTCGTATCGTGCTTGGTTCCGAATATCTTATCGTAATAAGAAAGAGCGATAACGTATGCAAGATTGAGCGTTGCGTCAAATACGTTTTCGTTGTCGCGCAGTCCGGGTTTTTCAAGGTCGTCGATAGAATCCATTCCGTCCGTCCATTCGTAAAAATTCCAGTACGGCGGAGCAGAAAAGCGGGCTATAAGTCCGTTATCGCATATTTTACTTTCAAAAGCAGCTAAAATTCGGTTAAGCGCGGGTGCAACGATATTCAGCACGCCCCTATCCCCGGTATGCTCTATATACTCATAAACGGTCTGAAAATACGCAAGCGAGAAAAACGGAATAGGAATATCCACCCCGCCCGGCACGGTAAGGCTTAATAACCCGTCGTCTCTCAGCCCGCGCGCAAGTAAAACAATATTAGAACGCTGATATTCATGTCCGCGGAACGCGTAGTATCCGCAAAGAGCCTGATTTCTCGAATCGAGCGAATACAGCCCCTGCTCGCGCCATGCACAGTCTTCGTAATGCTCGTGCATGCACACAGTAAGAGTATTAACGCAAACATCGGTAATTTTCTGAATAAGCGGATCTCTGAATTTAAGTTCTTTTTTGTTTACGGGGTAATAAACCCGCCTTAAACCGATATAGTTTATCGTCAGAAATTCAAACGGATCCGCATTTTTATCACCGCCGCCGTCTGTATCGCAAACGCCGTCTTCAACAACTTCGGCAAACACTTCGAGATATCTTCCCGCAATCCGCCTGAACGGATTAAGATATCTGTTTTCGCCCTTTTTAAGAACGACTTCGACCGTAAAATCGCGCCCGCCTATAAAAGAACGTACATGTCCTTTTCCGTCGGCACCGATATCATAAAGATGTTCGCCGTAAGCAATCTTTAATTTTATCTCTTTACTGCTTACGACGTCTATATCCAAAAAACCGCACATCTCGGCGTATAGGTCGATTATCACGCTGTTCGCAGTCTTTTGAACACCGCATTCCGAGCGCGAAGCCATTTCTAAATTTTTTCTCAGCCGCGGATAAAAAGCCGTCGGTTTATCGACTTTCACACTTGATAAAAAGTCGCACGGCACAGCCCTTAAATCATAAAGAAACGAAAAACCGAGTTGCCCCGTAATCACCTTTCTGTACTCATTTTTATACTCGTTTATCACTCTCGACGGAGTGTTTTTGTTACTGTAAACCACAACTTCGCCGTCGCATTCCAGCTCGAAAATCACACCCGCACTACCCGCGATATAGTTCGCGCTGTCAACGCCGAAATGCCATACGCGCACGGTAAGACTATCCGCCTTAGAAAAATCACCGCCCGAAAGATTGACCGAATCGTAATATTTACTGTCCGGCAGATCGGCGCATTGCGAAAACGCGACCAATTTTTCGCCGATAAATGCGGCAAAACAGCTATCCGACGAATAACGCAAAACGACCTTTTCGGCTTTTTTAACTTTATTCGGCAAATCGACCTTAAATTCGGCGTAATCGTCGGCGGTATAATCGCTTTTTGCCCATATCCACTCAGCTTTTACAAATGGTTTTTCTTTGCGCTCGCCCCTTACGATAATAAGTTCATGAATATCTTTCGCACTGCCGTCTTTCTCAAGAAAATATTCGTGAAGTTTTTTATTCTGCTTTAAGCATATAGATTTTGCTATTTCGGCAGTACGCACGGCGTCTTCGTCGCTTCTGTGAGTTCCGCGTTCTTCCCTGCCCGTCCTTTCGGTGTACTCGGCGTCGAGTTTTTTGGCCTTTTCGTTTTCCGCTATCTCTATAAGTCGCTGAATATCGAACGCTCTCGCTTTGATAGTCGGCAAACCGTAGCGACTGCAATCGTCTTCTAAAAAATGTAGATCGTTCTGAATGCCGTACCCGAAACACAGTGTGTCGTCCGCAGTCATCATTTTAACGATGGTCGGATACAATTCGTTAAACTTAGGCAAAGACTTAAACATTTTTTTGTCGTACGCAAGAATTTTTTTTCTGACATACGGATCGAAATTACTGTCGGGATTCATCAAAATATCTTCCGGCTCGCCGATAACATTAAAATTTTCGTCGGTTAAAACGTATCCGAAACTGTATATTTTGCCCTTGCCCGTGTAGCAATTGGCACATTCTATATCAAAAAACAAATATTTCATAATTTCAGGTTGAAAATTTTTTCGGTCGCATATCAGGCACAACCCGCGGCTTAAAAGCGACCGATAAAAGCGAATTATAGGCGTATTATAGTATTATAAAGGTTATTCGGCCGGGCTTAAAGCAAATTTAAGCAGCTTATTAAAAATCAGTCGTTTCTGTCGCCGTCGTCGAACGTTTCCGAAAATCTCGCCGCAAAAGACGGTGCCATATTTCCCGCATAAAGGTGCGAAAGATCGCCGAACCCGATGCATCTGAAAGACGCTTTGCCCTTTCTTCTTTCTTCCGAAGCGATAATCGTAACCGAAGTAGGCAGCGCGCAGAACCCCTGAAAGAAAGGATAAGGCGAAACGCCGAGCAGGTGCGACAAAATGACGCACTCCACCCCGTAATGGCAGAACAGAAAAACGTTATCGTGATTGGGCGAAACGACATCGTAATCGAAGCCGTTATGAACGTACCCGTGGTTTTTCAGCAGTTCGTCAAGCCCGTCGCATACCTGCTTGTATCTTTCTTCAACGTCGTTATTATCGACGTATTTTATCCAGTCGGGGCTGTCGAGCAAACGCTTTTTGGCGTTATACTCTTCGGGCAGTCTGTCCCAGATATAAACGAACTCTCTCAGCCAGTCTTTGGTAACGAGTTCTACATTTCTGCCCGCCGTAGCGATTTTTGCCGTAAGCGCAGCTCTTCCGAGCGGTGAAACATACGCTGCATCTATCGGCATTTTATCAAGTCTGAGTTTAAGAAGTTCGGCTTCTTTTCTGCCGCGTTCGGTGAGAGAGTCTATCGAATAATCGGGATCTCCGTGTCTTATAATAATGATTTTCATAATTCTTTTCTATAAAATGTAAGTCTATAGGTCGATTATCGCACATTTCGCGGATAATCTTTTTGTTTTCCTCTATTTAATTCAGGTGCGTCGTTTTCAGTATTCAATAAGCTATATACTATATTTTTAACGTTCTTAAATAATCTTTACGTTCTTTGGGTATCGCAAGGCTTTCGCACGCTTTTTTAATCGCAAGATTATGAACAGTTTTACTTAGCGCGTTCCCCGTAATATAAGGCAGTCCGTCGCTATATCTTTTAGTAAGCAAAGTTGCAAAAAACCAGGCTATAGCCGCATTAACGTAATATTCGTCGCTTTTTACGGCTGCAACCGCGTCAGAATATTTCTTATCGAAATTATCCGCGGTAAACAGTTTCATCAAAGTAACTATCGCAAATCTTACGGTGTAAGTTTTATCCGATTTCAATCTTTCAAGCGACGAACTTCCCGCCCTTGACGGATTTTTTTCATACGCTTTTATAGTCATTGCGTCGCAAGTCGCCCAGTTATCCACAAACGGCAAAAATCTTTCAAGTTCTTTCTCGCACTTGTCAAAATTTTTTATACCGCAGAGCAAAAACGCGTGCAAATTATTCTCTTCGTAATACGCATGCGGCAAAACGCTCATAAACGCCTGAGACAAAGGCGTTCCCGCAATTTCCTTGGCAAACTTTCTTAATTCGGGGGTACGAACGCCTATAACCGTGTTTTTATCCACCGTGGGCATAAGCGCGGACTGAAAATCCCGATATTTAAGATCGACTTTTTCAAACAATCTTTTTTGCACGAATTCAACGGCGTTTTTACCGTCGCAAATATCAAAAACCGAATTGTCCATCGCCCGTCAAATCAACTTTTCAAGTATTTTTTTAAGGGCGATTTTGCAATGTTCGTATGTAAGCCCGCCCTGAATATACGCGATATACGGCGGTTTTACGGGCGCGTCTGCCGAAAGTTCGAGCGAAGCTCCCTGCACAAAACACCCGGCCGCCATAATAACTTCGTCGTTATACCCGGGCATTGCCCAGGGAAGAACGGTAACGTGGCTGTCTACAGGCGAAACTTCCTGCACGGACTGAATGAACTTAATCAATTTTTCGCGATCGGAAAGAACGACCGAGCGCGTTATGTCATAAGGCGTTTTACCTACCGCGGGCAACGTTTCGTATCCGAGTTCGCTCATCGCCGCGCCTATAAGCAAACTACCCTTAATAGCTTCTTTTACGGTATGCGGAGCAAGGAAAAATCCCTGATAAAAATATTGATATCCGAACGCGTAAGACCCGACTTCCGCCCCTATAGACGGCGAAGTCAGCCGCCCTTCTATCTGCGAAATATATTTATCGTTACCCGCAATATAACCGCCCGTCGGAGCAATTCCGCCGCCGGGGTTTTTAATAAGCGAGCCGCACATAACGTCCGCGCCGACGTCGGTCGGTTCGCGTTTTTCTACGAATTCGCCGTAGCAGTTATCCACAAAAATACAGTCCGCAAAACCGAGCTTCCTGATTTCCGCAATAAACTCGCCTATTTTATCTACCGAAAGCGCTTCTCTCCATTCGTACCCGCGCGAACGCTGAACGAAGAGCATTTTTACGTTTTTATGCGATTTAAGGTAAGCCGCCACCCGCTTTATATCGATTTTGCCGTTTTTCATCGGAATATAGTTATACCCGATATTAAAATCGGCAAGCGACCCCGTGCCTTTTTTACCTATAACATCCCTTAACGTATCATAAGGCTCACCGGTAACCGCAAGCATTTCGTCGCCCGGTCTTAACACGCCGAAAAGCCCGATGGTAAGCGCATGCGTACCCGAAAGCACCGACGGCGAAACCAACGCCCTTTCCGCGCCGAACGCTTCGGCATACACTTTATTAAGCGTATCTCTGCCTTCGTCGCCGTATCCGTAGCCCGAACTCTGCCCGAAATGTCTTAACGCAATTCTGTTATTCTGAAAGGCTTTAAGAACCTTTTCCTGATTATATAAGCAGATCTCGTCGGCAAGTTCGAACTGTTTTTTACATTTCTTCTCGGCAAGACGAATAATCTCCGCCACCGTTTTTAATTGATGATTTTCCATTTTACTTTCTTTCGACCCCGATTACACTATCCGCTTGAACCACTTTTCAATCTCGGTCTTCGTCACCTTAACCGCAACAGGTCTTCCGTGCGGGCAACGCAACCCGAAATTGCCGTTGATTTTAGCCATAAGCGCGTCTATTTCGCTGCGATCGAGTTGATCTCCGCCTTTTATCGCGTGCTTACAAGCGGTCTGCATAAGTTTTTCTTTGAGCGTAAGCGGAATTTCTTCGGTCTTGAAATCGTTATCGTAAAGAATATCGTCGAAAAACTCTTTCAGATTGATAGAGCAAAGTTCGCACGGCAACGCGGAAACTTTGAACGTATCGTCGCCGACGTTGTCGATTTCTATTCCGATTTCGCGGAAATAGCGGAAACGGCTGTAAATCTTATCGAAATCTTCGCGCGAAGTCTTGAACACATACGGAAGCAGCAAAACCTGCGTGTCGAGCATTCCTCGTTTAGCCTTTTCGCAAAGCGCGTCGTAAAGCATTCTTTCGTGCGCGGCGTGCTGGTCGATTAAATACAGATCGTCGGCGTACTGAAAAATAAGATAGGTGTTAAACGCCTGCCCGACATAAATCATCGTGGGCGCAACTTCGATTTTCTGTTGCTCGGCTTTAAGTTTTTCGGCGGCAAGTTTCTCTGCGTAACGCTTGTTTTCGGCAAAAATATCGTCGGGGTTTTCAGACGGTCTTTCATCGCCGAATAACGGGTCGCAGACCGAAAGTCTGTCGGCAGTCGCATAAGAAAAACCGCCGCCCTTGCCGTTTCCGACGTAGAACGCCCCCGAACTTCCCGTACGCTGCGCGCCCGAAGTTTTTTCATAAGCCGCGCCCGTCTTTCTTTCTTCCGGCATATCCGCAAAAGGCTTCTCGTCCGCGTTTTTATTTGCCGAAAAACCGCCCGTTTTATATTCTTTATATTCTTTATTATCGCTTAATTTATCGCTCTCGGCAGATTTGTCCGCACCCGTGACATAGCGCGCAATGCCGTCGATCTTAGTTGAGTCATTCACGCCGAACGGCACGTCGCTATTCACAACCGCCGCGTTTTCAAACGCCGATTTTGCGACCGTCGGAGCCGAATACTGCGCCCCGTCGTCTTTTATAATATCGAGCGCGGCGGAAGTTCCGTCAAGCACCTTGCTTATAGTCGAATACACCGCGCCGTAAATAATCTGGTTATCCGAAAAACGCACTTCGGCTTTGCGCGGGTGAACGTTCACGTCGACCGTCTGCGGCGGCACGACAAGGTTAAGAACGTAAAACGGATATTGGCGTTTCATCAAATACGAACCGTAAGCGTTGGCAACCGCCGCGCTGACCGTGGTATCGGTAACGTATCTGCCGTTAACTATCAGGGTCTGAAAGGCGCGCGTGGGCTTGGTAAAAGAAATCTTTCCTACGTATCCGCTCACTTCTATGCCGTTTTTTGTCTGCTCCACTTCAAAGCAGTTTTCAAGCGTTTTAGGTCCGTAAACCGAAGAAATGCATTCGGTCAGTCCGCCGCCGAACGTTTCTATCTTGGTCTTTCCGTCGGCAACGAATCTGAACGCTATCTCGGGACGCGAAAGAGCCATTTTCAGCAAAAGCGACTCCACTTCCCCTTCTTCCGACTTCGCCGATTTAAGGAATTTTCCCCGCGCGGGCGTGTTAAAGAACAAATCTTTACAGGTTACGGTACTGCCGGTAAGCGTCGGGCAATCGTAAACGTCCGAAAGGTCGCCGCCGTCGCAATCGATAGCCGCGCCCACTTCCTGCTCTTCGGTTTTAGAAGCGAACGTGCAGTGCGAAACCGCGCCTATACTTGCAAGCGCTTCGCCGCGGAACCCGAGAGTTTCAATATCGTCAAGGTCTTCCGCCAGCTTGATTTTGCTTGTCGCATGCGGAAGAAATGCTTTCTTCAACTGATCGCGTTCAAGACCCGAGCCGTTATCGGTTACTTTAATCGAAGCGATTCCGCCCGACTCGATTGTCACCGAAATTTCGGTCGCACCCGCGTCCACCGCGTTTTCGACAAGTTCTTTCACGACCGAAGCAGGTCTTTCGACCACTTCGCCCGCCGAAATTCTGTTATATACTTTTTTATCGAGAATGTTAATAATAGGCATTTTTCACCGTAATATTTTTAGTTTTTTTCTACTTTTTCTTTAAGGTCGGCAAGCACGACAAACGCCTGCATCGGCGTAAGATTGTTTATGTCTATATCCTTAATAATGCGTTCGCATTCGGAATACTGTTTCTCTTCCGCCGCCGTCATAGCGATTTCCGCCGTATCGACGTGTTTTACGGGGTCGTTCTTTTCAAGCGTTTTCAGAATGGCTTTCGCTCTTAAAGTAACGCCGTTCGGCACGCCTGCAAGCGCGGCTACTTCTATGCCGAAACTCTTGTTCGCGCTGCCGCGCATAATGCGGCGCAAAAACATAATCTTTCCGTCGGCTTCTTTAACCGTGATTTTGTAATTTTTAACGCCGTGAACAACCCCTTCGAGTTCGGAAAGTTCATGGTAATGCGTTGCAAAAAGCGTTTTTGCGTGCAGATTATTGCAGATATATTCCACAACCGCCCAGGCAATTCCCAGCCCGTCGTAAGTGCTTGTACCCCTGCCTACTTCGTCTAAAACGACAAGGCTGTTTTCTGTCGCCGCGCGAAGAATAAGGGCAACTTCGCTCATTTCCACCATAAACGTACTCTGATCGAAAAGCAGATTATCGCTTGCGCCGACGCGGGTAAACACTCTGTCGGTAAGAGGAACTATAGCCGACCTTGCGGGAACAAAACTTCCGCAGTGCGCCATAACGGTAATAAGCGCGACCTGCCGCATGTACGTACTTTTACCCGCCATATTCGGGCCCGTGATAATCATCATCGAGTTCTCGTCGGTATCGAGCAAAGTATCGTTTGCTATAAACTGATTGCCGGCGTTTTCGACCACCGGGTGCCGCCCGCCGCATATATCCAGTCTGCCGTTTCCGTCGGTGATTTCGGGCTTGCAATAGTTGTTCTTTTTTGCAACGTACGCAAGCGAGCAAAGCACGTCGAGCGAAGCGACCGCCCTTGCCACCGATTTCAGATCTTCCATTTTGGTCATTAAAAATGCTTTCAGTTTGGCAAAAATCTGAACTTCTATCGCAAGCGCGCGGTCGGCTGAAGTCAGCACCTGCTCTTCGAAGGTTTTCAACTCTTCGGTTATGTAACGTTCCGCGCCCGTAAGCGTCTGTTTGCGGACGTAGTCGTAAGGCACTTTGTCTTTGAACGAATTCGTAACTTCGATGTAATAGCCGAAAACTTTATTGAACCCTACGCGCAGATTTTTAATACCCGTGCGTTCGCGTTCGCGCGCTTCTATATCGGCTATAACCGACTTGCCGTTATTATGAATATTTTTAAGTTTATCGAGCTCTTCGTCGAACCCTTCGCGTATAAATCCGCCTTCGCGGGCAAGCGCGGGAGCGTTCTCTATAATCGCCTTGCGCAAAAGATCTGTAACGTCCGAAAGGTCTTTCATATGCGCATTCACGTCCGTTAAAGCCTTGGTCGAAAGTCCCGACAAACGGAATTTGATTTCGGGTATCAGTTCGAGCGACTGCCGCAGAACTTCCATATCCTTAGGCGAAATAACGTCGTTCGAAAGTCTGCCCGCAATACGTTCTATATCGCGCATATCGGAAAGCGTTTCCCTTAGCGCGGCGGTTATCGGCATATTCTTGAAAAGTTCTTCCACACCGTCCAACCGATATTCTATTTTCGCTTTATTTTTAAGGGGCGCAACAAGTATTGAATGCATAAGTCTCGCGCCCATCGCAGTGCAAGTATGATCGAGCACGAAAAGCAGCGAACCGCGCGTTTTTCCGTCGCGCATATTTCTCACTATCTCAAGATTGCGCAAGCAGTTCGCGTCAAGAATCATTCTTTCGCCGTCGCGTTCTATCTTAACCGACGAAATAATGCTGAGCGCGCGCATCTGCGTTTCCGAAAAATACTCTAAAAGCGCACCCGCGGCGCGAACGGCAAGCGGGCGTTTATCAAGTTCGAGCGCGGCAAACGAATGCACTTTGAACTGTTTGCAAATATTTTCGGTCGCCGCAGACTCCGTAAACGCGTATTCTTTATACGCGGCGGGGCGCACAATCACGCCGTGCGCAAACACGGGCAGATTGCAAAGTTTTTCGTGGTTCTTCTGATTGACAATAATTTCCGCGGGATCTATCCGCGTAAGAATATCGCCGAGCGCGTCGTCACCCTTAACTTCCGCAACGACGAAATCGCCCGTCGTAATATCGGAATAAGCAATTCCGTATCTGTCATCCGAGCCGAAAACCGAGCATATGAAATTGTTGGTCTTTTCGTCGATCTGGTCGTTATCGGTAACCGTACCCGAAGTAATAACGCGGATAACGTCGCGGTCTACGGGATTTTTGCCGTCGGGTTCGGATAACTGTTCGCACACCGCAACCTTATATCCTTCCGCCACGAGTTTGGCAATATACACGTTTGCGGCATGAAACGGCACTCCGCACATAGGAGCGCGCTCGGGGAGCCCGCAATCGCGCCCCGTCAAAGTTAAATCGAGAACTTTAGACGCTTCTACCGCGTCTTCGAAAAACATCTCGTAAAAATCGCCCAGTCTGTAAAACACGATGCAATCGGGATATCTTTCCTTAACCGAAGCGTAATGCTTCATCATCGTGCTAAGTTTTTTATTTTCTTTTACTTCGCTCAGTTTATACATTTTTCACCTTTGCGGTTTTATCCGATCGGTAATCGTCGGCATGCCTTGCCGGAATAATCAGATTTTTTCGCAGTACAACGAAATGCCGTTCGTATCGGTAACTTTCACGTTGACGAAATTTCCGCGCTCGTCCTTATCCGATTTGAAGTATCCCATTCTGCCGTACTCGTCGCGCCCGAGATACATTCCGCGCTTTTCGTCGAAGTCTTCGCACAGAATTTCAATCGTTCTGCCCTTATACGCCGCCGAATGTTCGGCAGTCCTTGCGTTCTGCGCGGCAACCATTTCCATTATGCGCGCCTTCGAAACTTCTTCGGGAATCTGATCGGGCATCTTGTCTGCGGGCGTTCCGCCGCGGCGCGAATACACAAACATAAACGCCGAAGCAAAATCGGCTTTTTCCATAATATCCAGCGTATCGCGAAAATCCTGCTCGCTTTCTCCCGGGAATCCGACCATAACGTCGGTAGAAACGGCGCAATCGGGCATAAATTTCTTAATCAAATCGATTTTCGCCATATAGTCTTCGCGCGTGTAACGGCGGTTCATGCGTTTTAACACGTCGTTACTGCCCGACTGCAACGGCAAATGAACAAGATGGCACACGTTTTCGTTACGCGCCATCGCCGCAACAAGCCGTTCGGTCAGGTCTTTCGGGTGGCTCGACATAAAGCGCAGGCGATATTTGCCCTTGACTTCGCGCCCTATCGCGTCCAGAAGATCGGCAAAATCCCCGCCGTCTTTCAGATCGTTGCCGTAAGAATTCACGTTCTGTCCGAGCAAGGTAATTTCTTTATACCCGCTGTCAACCAGTTGCTTGACTTCGGCAACCACGTCGGGAATAGTTCTCGACCTTTCGCGCCCGCGGACGTACGGCACGATGCAGTATGTACAAAAGTTATTGCACCCGTAAATAACGTTTACCCAGGCATTGGGAAAACTGCTTCTCGTCATCGGCGTATTTTCGCTTTCGCAGTCGTCTTCGGTAATTTCTATAAGCGTTTTCTTCCGTCCGCTCTTTTCTTCCAGAAGACGCATAAAATCGCAAAGATTGTGCGTGCCGAAAATCACGTCCACGAACGGGAACTTCTGTTTAAGTTTTTCGGCTGCGCTCTTCTGCTGAGTCATACACCCGCCGACGGCTATAACCACGTCGGGGTTTTCCGCTTTGTATTGCTTAAGTGCGCCTATATGTCCGTAAACCTTCTGTTCGGCGTTTTCGCGTATGCAACAGGTGACGAACAGAATAATGTCCGCCGATTCGGGTTCGTTCGCTAAGGTATAGCCCGCGTTTTCAAGTAAGCCTGCAAGTTTTTCCGACTCGTGCAGATTCATCTGACAGCCGTATGTGCGTATATAATAGGTCTTCATATACATGTAATTATACATGATTGCGCCGTTATTTTCAAGAAAAAACCCCGATTGCGAATAATATTTTAGATAATAATTATAATACAAGCGATATGAGAACTTTTTTCAAGCGATTTTTTCTTATAACGGGTCTGCTTGCCGCGGCGGTCTTGATCGCAATCTGCGTTTTTTTGATTATAACCAATGACGTCCGGCTGGATAAAAACAAACTTACCGCGTCCGGCAAGACGGTCGTTTTTTACGACTGCGAAAATCAAAAAGTGCCCCTATCGGTCGATTATTCCAACAAAACGGCAAATCTGTCAGACCTTCCCGAGTATGTAAAAAACGCCTTTATCGCCGTTGAAGACAAGCGGTTTTATTCGCATAACGGAATAGATTTCCGCGCCCTTATGCGCGCCGCCGCAAGCGACGTTACAAGCCGATCTTTCAGTCAGGGCGGCTCGACCATAAGCCAGCAACTCGTAAAAAACACTCATTTGTCGAACGAAAAGACTTTCGCGCGCAAACTCAAAGAAATGCGCCTTGCCATAGAACTTGAAAAAAAGTACGATAAAGACGAAATTCTCGGCTTTTATCTCAACGGAATTTACTTCGGCAACGGTCTTTACGGCATAGAAAACGCCGCCGTCGGCTACTTTTCGAAATCTGCGACCGACCTTTCGCTTGCCCAGTCCGCCGCGCTCGCCGCCACGGTTAAATCACCCGCCAACTACAACCCGACCGCCGAAAAGTGCGAACAAAGAAAAAATCTCGTTCTGCGCCTTATGAAAGAGCAAAGTTTAATAGACGAAAGCGCATATAAAGCCGCCGTAAACGAACAAATTATAGCGGTAAAAAGCGAGCCATGCGACTATTTTTCGCTCGCCAAAGACGAACTTTACACGCTCGGATTTTCCCCTTACGATACCCGCCCCGTCGAAGTCTACACCTATTTCGATAAAGCCGCGCAAGCCACCCTTTCTTCTCTTACCGAAGACAACGAAACCGATGGCAAAATATGTAAAAACGGACTTATAGCCACACATACGGGTCAAATCAAGGCTGCGGTTTTCCCTATGGGCAACGTCGATTGCATGCCCGGTTCCGCCATAAAACCGCTGCTTGTTTACGCGCCCGCGTTCAGCGAAGGGCTTATCTCTCCCGCAACCGAAATAGACGATTCGCCATGCGATTTCGGCGGTTACAGTCCGCAAAACTACGGCAACGTGTATTACGGCTACACGTCGGTAAAAAATTGCCTTGCAAAAAGCCTTAACGTTCCCGCCGTCAGAATTTTCGACGGCACCGGCGCAGAAAAATGCCTTGACTATATGCGCAAAGCGGGCATCGATATAAACGAAAAAACGCTCAACGTCGCGCTCGGCGGTTTCACGCACGGAATTAAGTTCACCGACCTGTGCGCCGCCTATACGGTTTTTACAAACGACGGCGTTTTTTACCCGCCGAGATTTATAAAAAGTGTGCGTATAGGTCGATTATCGGCATATACGGCACCCGAAAACGGCACCGAAGTTTTCAAAAGCGGCACCGCCGATCTTATAAACGATTGCCTTAAAGAATGCGTTAAAAGCGGCACGGCGAAAGCCTTGTCGGGGTTCGATTTCGAACTTTACGCAAAAACGGGAACCAACGGCACCAAAAACGGCAATACGGACGCCATAACCGTCTGCTACACGTCAGAAGACATTATCGGCGTGGGATTGCGCGCCAAAAGCGGAATTATGCCGTGTGACGTCACAGGCGGCGTTGCGGCAAGAGAAACGGTTGAGATATTAGAAAAACTATATGAAAAACACAGCCCCGCCGACATAAAAACGTCGGAGAACTGCGTTAAAGAAAGAATATGCAAGTTGTCATACGAAGACGGCAAAATACTTCTCGCGCCCGACGACCAGCCCGACAAATATTGTTTCGAATCGCTTTTTATAAAAGATTACGCGCCCAAAGACTATTCATCCGCGTTCACCGCCCCAGAAGTCAACGCCGAAATCAAAAAGGACGGCAACACGATATATCTGACTTTCAATAAAAACTCGGCAACGAGCGTAGAAATAATCCGCGCGACTTCCGCAGGCGAAACGGTCATTGCCGACACGCAGGACAATCTTTTTGCCGACAAAAACGTCAAAGACGGGCGATATTCATACTACATTCTGCCCTATACCGAGTGCAAAAGCGGTAAGCATTACGGCAAAAAGGTCTTTATAGCGGAAGTCTACGTCGGCGAAAAGCAAAACTTTGCCGACCGCGGCGACTGGTCCGACGATTAGTGCTTTATATTTCCGCCAAACTTTTTCCTTTCCGCATTCCCCCAGCGCCGCGACCCGAGAAATCTTAACACAAGTCAAATCTCGCATTACCCCCCCCAACGCCCCATAAAACAAAAAAATAGAAGAGAAAAATGCCCCGCGGGACAAAAATCTCTTCTAAAACACTGATTAACCAAAAAATCGGTGCTAATCATTATTCATATTTTTTTTCATTTCGTTTTCGAACAATCCATAAATATATAGCGGAGATTGCCCGTACAAGCCTGTATTATCGTCTGCGAAATTCGCGCCCGTAGCCGAACTATAGAACATATCCAACGCTTTCATTTCGGAAACTTTGTTGTTTTTGCAAATCAACCCGACGATTTCGGGCAAAATCGTTGCTCTTACCGTTGCGTGCGACATTACATTACCCCCCTTATATTATTCCGTTTCCGCTTCGAAACTTTTAATAAATTTCAACTGATTTAACGCCTTTTCGGTGCAGAACGCTATCTGATTATTGATTTTTTCGAATTTAAGCCGTTCTATAGCGTCTTCTTTACGCATAATGCCCTGCATAACGTAAGAAACAGTTTCGCCTACGTTATCATTGGCGATTTTTCCGCAAACTATATCGTAATCGTGCTTGAAATTAACGTCGCTACGGCATTTAACAACCATTTCGAGCCATTCCATAGACGCGCCGTCGAAATGTTTTTCGTTCAGCGTTCGCGATTGCGACCACTCGTAAACATTAACGATCGCATGGTGCCTTATATCGCTTTTTCGATTTAATATTTTCGCGCGGCGGACTGCCCAACGAACGGCCTGTTCTTCGATATCGGTCGTGTAGAACGCAAAGCCGAAATCTCTGCCGATTTCGCTTTCTATAATCCGGGGCTTGCGAATTTCAAGCGTGGTTCCGTGAAAAACTATCATTTTTTATCCCCTTTAAGATATTCGTCAAACATTTGCATAAGATATTCCATGCTCATTCCGTGCAAATCTTCATAATCGGTTTCGAGCAAATCGAGCAGTTTCTCTTTTTTGAATATTTTATACACTTCATCGCTTGTTTTATTAACGTGTTCGGCATAATACTCCACACAAAAAGATATAAACGACAGTTTACTCATTTAATTCAGCCCCTGAATTTCTTCCTGAAAACTCTTAAAAACGCGCGTTTTTGCCCCGCCGTCGCTTTTATGTTTATATTATACCCGATTTATTTTATTAAAGTCAAGCGGTTTAATTATTTGCTGAAAGGTACGCCGCGCAGGTTTTGTTACCGTCTACTGAGAAAAATTGTAGAATTCTACAAAAATTCTCAATAGGATTTCATTATTTGCCCCCGAAAAAAACAACACCCCAACGCGCTACTCGTCATGTTGAGCGTAGCGCAGCGAAGTCGAAACATCCGGGCACGCAGCACCGCATTACCTACAACGCCCCGCCCTATGTCATCCTGAGCGTAGCCGAAGGATCTAGGTGCTTGCACCGCATATTTCAATAATTCGCCAACCTTTTAAGCCTTCGCTAGCGCCCCGCCCCGAACAATTTTAACACAAGTCAAATCTTGCCTTCCCCCCTTGGGGAAGGTGGATTTTGCGAGCCTGCGAGCAAAAGACGGATGAGGACTTAAAAAAACTAATACGGGCGCAATATTAGTTCTATGCGGCTAACGCCTGGATCCTTCGTAAGCCGAGCAAGCGAGCCAATCTCAGGATGACGGAAAACATCACCCCAACGCGCTACTCGTCATGTTGAGCGTAGCGCAGCGAAGTCGAAACATCCGGGCACACAGTGCCGCATTACCTACAACGCCGCAAGCAACCCACTAAAAATAGCGCCTTAAAAAATCATGCCGAACAAAAACCCGAAATCATGCCGAATGAAAAATCAAAATCATGCCGAATACGTTTGCAAATTTACAAAAAAAGTAATATAATAAACACATAGGGATTCCATTCCTTATCCCTGACAATTCCCTATCACTAAGAAAAAGGAAAATATCCACATGAACAAAATTGCCGATAAAGAAACATACAAACCGAGAATAATGGACGAGCAAGTTCAACGATATCTTGAAACATTCGGCGCGGTGTGCATAGAAGGCCCGAAATGGTGCGGAAAAACATGGATTTCATCGTATCACGCGAACAGCGAATTTCTGATCGCCGATTCTTCAAACAATTTTCAGAACAGACGGCTTGCAGAAATGTCTCCGTCGATTATTCTTGAAGGCGAAACACCGCGATTGATCGACGAATGGCAGGAAGTCGACTCCATTTGGGACGCCGTCCGCTACGCCGTAGATCGCCGCGGCAAAAAGGGGCAGTTCATTTTAACGGGTTCGTCGACGCCTAAAAAGAAAGAAAACCGCGTGCATAGCGGCGCGGGGCGCATCGGCAAACTGCGCCTGCGAACAATGTCGCTGTATGAATCAGGCGATTCAAGCGGCAAAATCTCGTTGAAAGACTTATGCGGCGGCAATCTCGCAATGCAGTTAACCGGCGAAGTCGACCTGCTCGATCTTGCAAACTATATCGTCCGCGGCGGCTTTCCCGGTGCAATAGGTCTGCCCGTCGAAAACGCTCAGTTAATCTCCGAATCGTATATCGAAACAATTTTGTCTGACGACGCACAGCGAATCGACGGCAAAAAGTACGACGCCGACAAAATGCGCCTGTTGTTGCGCTCCCTTGCAAGAAACGAAAGCACAACCGCAACCAAAAAGAAACTCGCGTCCGACATTAAAGATATCGATGCTGAAACCGTCGACTACGACACCGTCGCAACCTATCTGGATATCTTCGATCGGCTCTTCATTCTCGACAATCAAAAGCCATTCTCTTCCAATATCAGATCTTCCGTTCGCATAAAACAAGCCGAAAAACTCCATTTCTGCGACCCGTCGCTGACCTGCGCCCTATTGAAAGCAACGCCGAACAGGCTTATCAACGACCTTGAAACTTTCGGCTTCCTTTTTGAAGCACTCTGCGAAAGAGATCTCCGAATTTACGCAGAATCCTTCGGCGGGCAATTATTCCACTATCAGGACTATGCCAACAAAGAAATCGACGCCGTTATCGAACTTAAAGACGGTCGCTGGTGTGCTTTCGAAATAAAACTCGGTGCAAACCAAATCGACAAAGCCGCCGAAAGCCTTATCGATATACGCAACAAAATCATCACCGACGGCGGGAACGCCCCTTCCGTTCTGTGCGTCATATGCGGATTAAGCAATGCTGCATATATCCGCCCCGACGGCGTTTTCGTGATCCCCATCACCGCATTGAAAAATTAAATTCTTAAAAAAGGATTCGCTCACCCGTAAGTTTTGCGAACCCTTTTATTTTTTTGCCATGTTTTACAACGCCCTACTCGTCATGTTAAGCGTAGTTGCGTAGTCGAAACATCCGGGCACGCAGTGCCGCATTACTTACAGCGCCCGGCTCCTTGGTCATCCTGAGACGCGCCCGCCTAACCTACCTACGAAGGATCTAGGTGCTTGCACCGCATTACCCCAGCGCCGCGCCACGAACAATCTTAACACAAGTCAAATCTTGCCTTCCCCCCAACGCCCTACTCGTCATGTTGAGCGCAGCGCAGCGGAGTCGAAACATCCAGGCACGCAGTGCCGCATTACTTATAACACCGCGCCCGAACATTATAAAACGTGCGGCTAACGCCTGGATCCTTCGTAAGCCGAGCAAGCGAGCCAATCTCAGGATGACGGGTGGAAAAAAGCAAGAAAGCCAAGGCGGATGCCTTGACTTTCTTTTAAGGAGTTCACTTTGCTATCTAAGTGACATATTGTAGTTTAATTATTTACTCATCAAATTTTATTTATAAAAACTTACAGAGTAACAATCGCAAGAAGTTTGCCGTTAGCGTCATATGCAAACAACGTAACAGTAGAAACTCTCTCGCCACCCTTTGTAGTTACAAAGAGATTACCTTGCGTCATAGTCATAACTTCGTAATAAAGTTTTCCGTCGGCATCAGTGTGTACACCCCAAACTTTATTGTTGTTGTTAGCCAATTTAGTTTCATCTTCGGTAGTTGCAACTTTCTTAACAGCCAATTTACCAATCGCGTTACATTCTTTAGCAGTATTAAGCGTAAAGTCAGCGGTAGTATATTCTTCTTTTATGAACTGCAACGAAGTACCAGCCTGTTCTCCACCTTCAGCCGCAGTCATAACCTGCAAATAATAGCTTGCTGTAACAACTACTTTTGCGACTTTATCAGAACCAACAGTGAATTTAGCCTTAGCATCTTTATCAGCAACGCCACTTACAAAATTACCCTTCGGCAATACATTCAATTTGCCGTCGCTTACACATTCATTATATTTCGTAACAGTCGCATTATCCGCCGTGAAGCCTTCTTTCAAACCAGCCATGATATCAGCATCCTTGTACTGATCGGTAGCAAAAACTACGTTTGCGGAATTCGCTGCATACAATTTTGCATAGTTTGCAGAGTTAATCAGCGTTATTCCTTTAACCTGATAAGGATTGCATGCAAAGACAGCAACATGCGCCCCTGCAATTTCGCCATAGTTTTCACAATTAACGAATTTAAGCTTACCGTAAGGCATAGCCGAGAAAACAGCCAAACGCTGAGAAACGCCATCGATATTGCATCTATTAATACAATCTTCAAAGATTACTTCAGGATAACTATAGGTAACGTACAATGCATAGTTGTGACTGTCCTGAGAAATACTGCCGTATGTTCTTATATTCTTAAATAATAATGCTTCATTATCAGCTACAGAACCAGCAGCAATATTAAGATGTTCACCTATCAAACAATAAGGTGTGCTATAATACAAATCAAGGTTTTTTATAACAACGTGTTTCGTCGTTGTCATAATAACATACTCAGCGTTTTCCGAAATATTTGTAAGTTTATGACCGTTACCATCCAATTCAACGTTTTTCATAACGCCGAGATACGTACTTGCATCGTATGCGCCATTCCAAGTATAATAAGGCTCAGTAGAAAGAGCAAGCGTACTCATATTGATATCGTTAGCCAATTTTGCATAAACAACGGAATCGAAGCTAAGATTATTGTTTGTGGTGGAATCCAAAAGTTTCAACTGATTTGCATCTTCAATAATGTACGGATCGCCTTCTACGCCGGAACCACGAGCAAAACCATCGTTTGCACTCAAATCTTTAACAGTGTAAACAAAAGTACAAATTGCGCCTTCGCCTTTAATTTTAGCGGTGTATTTACCGGCTTTTTTAAGGTTGAAGTCAACAAGATCAAAGATCTTTACTCCGTCAACCTTAAATCCGTTATCATAGGTAAGTTGTTTTTCACCTTCGCCTGCGGTTTTACCGAAAACGTAAGTAGTTGCAACATTGTCTTTTGTCAGCTTAATTGCAAAAGCAAAACCTGCAGCGGTAAGACTTTCTTCAGTTGCTTCCCAATTTTGTGTAAGAGTATAGGTACTCTTAGGCATTTCGGTAAGTTCAAGTTTATTAGCACCCTTAAAGAATGCACAACCGGACATAAATACGGTTGCAAACATCAAAATACTTACCAACACAGCAAATAGTTTGTTTTTCTTCATAAAATTCTCCTTTTTTATATGCTTTAGTTTATTAAAAAACCTAAAACCAAAATTACTTCTTCTTTGAATAATATTCGCGATAAATTGTAGTATCGCCTACTGTTATAGACAATTCCGTTACGTTTATAACATTAAATTTTCCGCTGGAACCTTCTGCCGAATAATCGATTGCATCATAATCGAAAGCTTGAGTCGGAACAGCACCTTCCACAACCCCTACAACTTGCCTGAATTTTTCATCATACCGAATTGTCGAGAATTCTTTGATTTCGTCAGACCACTTTATAGGCTGCGTATAGTCTTGAACATACATTGTAATAAACTTTGTTCCAAGAACTTCAACGAACTTAGCCGCACCTTCTTGATACTTAATATGATAATTCATATTTTTCAAGTTGGCATAACTCTTGTCTTTAACAGATTGGTTCATATAAACAGTTATTTCTTGAGAAGCATATCTGTTATAATCACCGTATCTTACACTTGCTTCGGTAATAACAGCAACGTTTCTTGCAACGTAAGTGGTTGCGTCTTTCATAAGAACAACCATGGTGTACTTACGCAGACCGCCTTCTTCTACATAACGAAGTTCAACGGTTTCTACGTTATCCATTTTTATGGGGTGACCGTCAACTATTTCAATTTGCGGAACAAAATATTCACGAACTAATTTAACTTCATCGCTATCGGAATAAGGTTTAGAAGCATCTTCTGCATTTTTATACCCGGTTTTGTCAAGTTCAATTTTATCCTTAGAACGAACGACTTGAACCGTTCCGTCGCTGAACACACCTTCTTTAAGGTATCCGTACTTAATATTATAGTCGTTTTCGCCCAAAATAACGGTATTTCCACGAGTGTCGGACTGCCCGCTCGAAACAGTTACGTTAGACAAGCCAGTGCTCGGCAGCGGGTTATTGCTACCCGTTAAAATTAACGAAAGTTTGCTATCGCCGGTTGTTTCATTACTTTTCCCGTAAAAACCTTTGAATGCGTTTCCGTCAATATATTTTACGGAAGAAGGAATAACAACGTCGTTTAATATTGTTATTTTTGAAATATAATCAGTCGCGCTTGCATTATCAGGAGTATTATTAAACTCCGATATTCCAATAATACCTTCCTGGAATACTACGTTCTTAAAAGTAAACTCACTGCCGGTAGCCAAAGTTATTATCGGATCGCCGTCTTCAGAAAAATATAATGCGTTATCTGTGTTAAAATTATTGAAATGAGAAGATGCCGCGTTATAAGCAGTTTTATTGCTCTTAACCATCGCGTCGAACTTCATCTTCATTTCGAAAATACTGTTGTTACCGTTCTTCGGCAGATTTTTAATTGCCGAAATAATGGACGTATATGCGCCGTCGTTATCGATATAACGGTAATGAGTCTTTTTTTCGTTGATGGTTTCTACGGTGATGGGGTAAGCCTTAGCTTCGCCGTCGGCATAGACGGTTTTAATTCCGCCCGAATCTGTAGAATTGCTTAAAACCGCGGAATCTTCAAGATACTCTACCGTGTTAGACGATACGTTATAATAGAACGAATAGCCTTTGACTTCGGTTTTAAGATCGTAACCTTTTTCTTCAAGAATCTCTTTTGCACGTTCCGTAGAATAATATGAAACGTTGTCGTACACGGCTTCTATTCTTAACTGTTTGGTTGCGTTATTCGCGTTTGCACGGGCTTTTTCGAGGCGCGCGCTTTTAATAACGTTGCCGAACGTAGGAATAAGTATAGCTGCAAGAACCGCTATTACTGCAATTACGATTACTAATTCAACAAGTGTAAACCCCTTTTTGCGGTTTACAACAGGTTTTTTCATGTTCCACTCTCCTTTAATTTATTTTGTTTGTTTTTTTATTTTCGGTTTCCGGTCTGCTTTATTCGTCCGCCGCCCCTTAAGCCTTCGCCCTTTGGATAAGGTGGATTTTGCGAGCCTGCGAGCAAAAGACGGATGAGGACAAAAAAACTTAATGCGGGTGCAATAGCAAATAGTCCTCTCTCGGCACTTGCGTGCCACTCTCCCCAAAAGGGGAAAGCCTTCGCCCATACAACCAAACGCAAAGTCATACGGAAAACCCGGCACAGCAGGCGACTTTTAAGCGCCAAAACCGAAAGAACATGAACGGCTGAGTTCATATGATCAGGTGCATCATACAACACACTCTCGCACAGTTACCGTTTATATTCTATGAGTTTATCATAGTGCTATGCAAACAATTTGTCAATCATTTTTTTGCTTTTTGTCGAAAAAAAGGTTAAATCACCCCACAAATCCGCAAAATTATTGATTTTCTTACACTTATCCCGTTACATTACAAAACTTTTTTCTTTTCCCGTAAGCCGAGTAAAACGCCCCCCAACGCCCCACTCGTCATGTTGAGCGCAGTCGAAACATCCAGGCACGCAGTGCCGCATTACCTATAACGCCCCACCGCAGGTCATCCTGAGACGCGCCCGCCTAACCTACCTACGAAGGATCTAGGTGCTTGCACCGCACATTCCAATAATTCGCCAACCTTTTAAGCCTTCGCTAGCACCGCTCCCGAACATTATAAAACGTGCGGCTAACGCCTGGATCCTTCGTAAGCCGAGCAAGTAAGCCAATCTCAGGATGACGGGAAAAACGAAAAAACGGCACAAAAAAATCGCGAGAGCATATCCCGCGATTTTTTCTATTTGCTTTGTTTTTTATGCGTTTGCTAATTTAGCAGACGACTTGAATTCCATATATCCGATAACATTATGGGTTTCGTTATAGCAGAAGACGTTAAACAATACATCGGAAGTTTCGCCTTTAAGTTTAACTAATTCGCCGTTACTTTCAGATTCGCTGAATTCGTAATATTTCTTTCCGTCTTTTTCAAGAAGTTTACGACCGACTTCGGTTGCTATAGTACCTTTGCCTGTTGTGGCGGAAAGGAAATAAAAGTCGGTAGACAGTGAACCAGACGCATTCGTGTCATATTTTTTGCCATCGAAATACTGTTTGGTATTTACGACCTCTTTAGTATATTCACCGTTTTCATCTTTAGTATAAATATACGCTTCAAACCATGCCGACATACGGAAATATGCAACATTTTCACCAAGGAATGTAGAAATTTCTTTACTATTAAGAACGATAAGTCCGTCAGCGTTTACAGTAGCATATTTAGTGGGTACCGAAATATAGGGTTTGCAAGCGCCTACATTACCGTCAACCGTCTTATTAAGGTCTTCAGCGCAAGCGTTACCGGTCTTAGAACCGGCTTTAACAGTAATGAACGGATATTTTTCTACTTCGGAATCCTTTTTATCTACACCTAACACTACACTTGCAGTTTTGCCAAAAATCTTACCATAGTTATAGCAATCGGTCAACGTAATCTTTGCCACTTTGACAAGATCGGGATCCCCAGCAAACGAACCATTTCCAAAATATACCGAACTATGGACAGAGTTTACTTCGCCATAGTTATTACATCTTTCCATGGTAACGTTAACTTTCGTTGTGCCATCAGTAAAGAAACCGTAAGCAAAGTAAACAGATGCAGTATTCCAAACGGAAGCCATAGTTGCATAGTTATCACATTCAACCATGGTTATATCTACAGGAGTCATAAAGTAAGACGAACTTGCTTTTATTGTCTTATAGTTGGTAACATTTCCGTCAGCGTCCTTAACCATCATTCTTCCGCTAGAAAGGTTATATCCCTGATAGGTAGCGGCATACAAACTACGGTTAGCCGTAAACGGAGTACAAGAACCGTAACGGTCAACATTGTTCATAACAACTTTGTTGAATGCGCTTCTGTAAATGGAGTTATCTCCACCGGTGAGGTTAAAGTCGATATTCTTTAATTCTGCATTGTCAAGAAGAATGAATGCAAGACCTGTACCCTTATTGTCGCCGCGAGCGGTATCACCGGCATTAGTGAACGTTGCGCTTACAGTATAACCGTTTCCGTTAAGGTGACCGCTGAACGCATTAAGAATACTATCGTCAACAATGCCAAAGTCTATATTGTTGGTGAGCTTGTAGTAAACGTCTTTCTTTGAAGAATCAACAGACCAAGTTTCCTGGTTCCATGCTTCCATTTTATAGAAGTCTTCTACGGTAGAAATCTTTATGGCGTCGGATTCGGAAGTTCCTTTGCCGTTACCTATAACTTGATACTGGAAAGAACCGTTTGCACTGCCGATTTTAATGGTTGCAAGGTGCGAACCGGTTTTGCTGAGATCAAAACCTTTGATAGAGAATTGAGTTGCGCCTTCGCCCATGGTAATAGCGGTTTCACCGGTCGCTGCCGCTCTTCCGAAAACGTAAGTATGAGTTCCTTCGCTATTTTTTACCTGAATAGTAAACGAAAAACCTACTGCTTTTAAGCTATCTTCAGAAAGAGTCCAACTTTCGTCCTGCGTGAACTGCGTTTTGGGCATTTCTTTAACGGTCAGATATTGTGCGCCGTTTAAGAATTCGCAACCCGAAAAACAAAGCGCAGCCACCATAACCATACAAACGATTATGGCAGACAATTTAAGTTTTTTCATTTTTTTCTCCTTTTCGGCATAAGCCGTTTTTTCTTTGTTATAACACGAAAAATCGTTCTGTGCGATTATCCGATCTTACCTTATCAAGAAGATATATTACCGAATGCCATTTATGATTGCGCCGTCAAAGTAGTCGTAGTATTGTAATATTCTTTAAGCGTTGTAATATTCCTTATAAATAACAACGTCGCCTTTTTTGATTGTGAAGTCTGCAAGTTCAACATAATCAAAAACGAATTTGCCAGCGTTATCACCCGCTGTATCGCGAACAAGCGTTACTTTGCCGAAATATTTTTTATATATATTGCTGTATTCATTCAATATAAACGGAGTTTTCCCTGTCGCTTCGGTTATCTTTTTTACAGGAGTCCAGGTAATACCGGCTTCGGTTCCCTTAGTATATTCCATCGTGCCTTTTTTATAGGTTGCGGAATAAGAAACGTCATTCTTAGCAAGGTTATCAAAATATCCTTTGCTTACGTCATTTGCGATATACACGCTGAACTGCTGTTCTCCGCCGTCATCGCCAAGAGTTAAGTTGCCGAATCTTACGCCCGCTTCGGTAATAACCGCAACGTTTCTTGCAATGAACGTTTTGCCGTCGGCTACAACGAGCATAGAATATTTGATCAGCCCTTCGTCGAGCGTAGAACGGATATCGACCGTTTCGATATTAGTGGAACTGTTGAAAGCTAATTTCATCGCGTCGAAATCGATAGTAATTTCGGGAACAATATATTCTCTTACAAGAGTTTTGCCCGTAGTCGTGTAGCCGGAAGCGCCCGTTAACGTTACGTTTTCGCCGGTGACTTTTTCGCTTGAACCGTCGCTGAACACGCCGACTTTAGTCTTTGTGTAATCGAGCGTGTAATGCGTGCCGTATTTAAGAATTTCGGTTACTTTGTTACCCGACTGGGTGTTGCGCCAGACAGTAACGCCGGTAACGCCCGAAACGTCGGTATTGCCGCCGACAATAATGGTTACCGTGCTTTCGCCCGAACCTGCGGCGGGTTTGTAATTGTTGAACGCGCCGTTTTCGATTTTAGCAACGCCCGACGGAACGATAATCTTATTTTTTACGGTAATTGCGGAAGTAATGGGGCAAGCTTCAATTATGTAAGCTTTCGCGCTTATAACTACGTTATCGAACTTAAGATTGCCCGAAGTAAGACCGTCGGTAATAACGCGCCCGTCGCTGTTGATATACAGCGCGCCGCCGTCAGACCCGTTTGCGGGTTTATATTTGTTGAAGTGATCCGCCGCCTTGCCGAAATCTTTGGTCAGCCCGTTATAAGCCGACTGCAGAGCAGAAACGGTGTTTCTTCCGTCGGACAGGGTTTTAATGGTTTTTATAACCTGCGCGAGTTTGCCGTTGCCCTGATCGATATGACGGTATTGCGGCTTGTTTTCGTTTATGGTTTCAACCGCAATGGGATAATCGTTTTCGCCCGCGGCATAAACCGTTTTAACCGATCCCGTAGTCTGTTCGCTTGAGAGCAGGTCGTCGTCCTTAAGAACTTCGATCGTGTTTTTGGAAAGGTTATAATAATAGGAATATCCGTCTACGTCGGACTTAAGACTAAGCCCGTTTTCTTCGCAGATTTCAATGACTTCTTCGCTTGAATAATACTCAACGTCGTCAAACGCGGCTTCGACCTGCAATTTGGTGCCGACCGTCTTTGCGTTGGCTTGCATGGTCGCTATTTTCGCGTTCTTAAAAACGTTTGTAAACGTAGGAATAAGTATCGCCGCCAAAACCGCTATTACCGCAATGACGATTACCAATTCCACCAGAGTAAACCCTTTTCTGCGGTTTACAACCGATTTTTTCATTTGTAACTCTCCTTTCAGGATTTTTTGGTTTGTTCGATTCTGTTTGTCTTTTTTTTCGCTTGTTTCATTTAAGAAAGTTTGCTTGACAAACTTGTTTTGTCAAGCAAAAAGGCATGCCTTTTTGAAAATACTTTTGTTTTTTTTGGGTTTTTTTATCGCGTTTTGTCGCGATCTTCAGCCGCAAATCGTATTATATGGATATGCGATCGCACTATCGCACTTTTATTCTTCGTGAAAATTATATTATCCGAAACACCATAAGTCAAGCATTTTTTTCGCTTCTTGTCGAAAAAAGGGGATAATTTACGCAAAAATCAGCAAAAAAGCCCCAACGGGCGCCACAAAAAAAACGCATTGCGACAAACAACGCGGTTTAATGAACTTGAAAAATAATTATCTCTGAACCCTGCCCGAAGCGTTTCCGCCGGCAAGCGCTTCCACTTCGGCAACCGAAACCATATTGTAGTCGCCTTCGATCGAATGTTTTAAGCAACTTGCGGCGACCGCGAATTCTATCGCGTTTTGCGGGTCTTTATTATTCAATAATGAAAAGATCAGCCCGCCGCCGAAACTGTCGCCCCCGCCTACGCGGTCAACGATATGCATAGCGTATTTTTTAGAAAAATATGCTTCGCCTTTAGTGTACAGCATACCCGACCAGTTGTTGTCGTTTGCGGAAAGGCTTTCGCGAAGAGTTATAGCAACCCCCCTGAACCCGAATTTTTCGGTCAGTTTTTTAGCGACCGAAACGTAACCTTTTCTGTCGAGCTTGCCCGAATTTATATCGGTATTATCCGCTTCGATACCGAAAACATCCTTGGCGTCTTCTTCGTTTGCTATGCAATAATCGACATATAGGCAGACTTTTGACATAACTTCGCCCGCGCGTTCCTTGCTCCACAACTTTTTGCGGAAGTTAAGATCGCACGACACCGTTATGCCTTTTTCTTTGGCTTTTTTGCACGCCTGCAAGGTTATCGCGGCGCACTCGTCCGATAAAGCGGGAGTGATCCCCGTAAAGTGAAACCAGTTAACGCCGTCAAAAATTTTATCCCAGTCGAAATCGCTTTCGGTCGCCATTGCTATCGACGAACCGGCGCGGTCGTAAATGACCTTGCTCGGACGTTGGCTTGCGCCTTTTTCGCAATAATAAATGCCTACGCGATTGCCGCCGCGTACGATTTTGCTCGTATCCACGCCGAATTTTCTTAAACTGTTAACCGCCGCCTGACCTATTTCGTGCGCGGGAAGTTTTGTTACAAACGCCGCGTCAACGCCGAAATTGGCAAGGCTTACGGCAACGTTCGCTTCCGCGCCGCCGAAAGTCGCTTCGTATTTTTCGCTCTGCACGAATCTCAGATAGTTTTCGGGCGCGAGCCTTAACATAAGTTCGCCGAATGTCACCGCTTTCATAAGTTTACTTCCTTTAATATTTCATTAATTTTCTTGCAGTTTTCGGTTATATCGCCTTTCATCATGAACGACCCGCCAACCGCAAATATTTTGTCAAATTCCAAAAACTCTTTCAGGTTGATAAGATCTACGCCGCCCGTCGGAATAAACTTAATCTGCGGGAACGGACCGGACAACGCTTTTAACGCCTTAAGACCGCCGTAAACGTTTGCGGGAAAGAACTTAACCGTGGTTATCCCCAGTTCTAAAGCCTGCATAATTTCGGTCGGCGTAACGCATCCGGGATAGTACGGAATACCTTGTCTACGAACATATAGCGCGACTTTTTCGGATAACCCGGGGCTGACGATAAACTTTGCTCCCGCGTTTACCGCGCGTATCGCCTGCTCTTCGTTTATAACCGTGCCCGCGCCGATATTCATATCGGGGAACAGTTTTACGCCGAGTTTGATCGCTTCTTCCGCGCACGCCGTTCTGAACGTTATCTCGGCACAGTTTATACCGCCCGCCCTTAACGCCGACAGCGTTTTTTCGGTGTCGTTAATATCTTTTATCACCACTACGGGTATTACTTTGTCCATTTTAATACTCCTTATTCGTTGTATTTTCGCTTTTCACTCTATTCTGAAACTTTCTTATCGTCATCCTGAGACTTGCCACTTGCTCTGCTCCCGAAGGATCCAGGCGCAAGCCGCACATTCTAATAATCATGCCGACCTTATAAAACACAAAACCCGCCTATAAGTCGATTATCGGCACATAAACCATTAAAACGGCAATACGCCCAAACCTTCGAGCAGTATTTTCAGCCCGATAAGAATAAGCACCGAGCCGCCGACGATTTCCGCCGTTTTTTTGAACTTTTCGCCGAACTTGAACCCGACAAAAGTTCCCGCAAGGCAGATAACGGCGGTCGTCATACCGATAATGGCAGTCGTCCACCATATTCCGAACGGCAGATCGAGAAGAGCAAACGTTATGCCCACAGCAAGCGCGTCTATACTCGTTGCGATTGCCATAATAAAAAGTTCTTTTATATCCGGTTTTGTTTCAAGAGGTTCTTCGTCTTCTTGCCCGCCTTTTTCTTTTACCGATTCTATAATCATTTTTACGCCGAGAAATACAAGCAGGAAGAATGCAATCCAATGATCGAAGGCGGTTATGTATTTTTCAAAAAGACCGCCTACAAAATAGCCGATCAGCGGCATTAAAGCCTGAAAACCGCCGAAAAACGCGCATATTACAAGCGCTTGCCCCCAGCGGAACTTTTTCATTCTTAAGCCTTTGCATATGGAAACGGCAAAAGCGTCCATCGAAAGACCTACGCCTATACCTAAAATTTCAAGAATACCCATCTAAGTTATCCTTTATTGCAATAATTCGACCGTTTCCGACATATTCCGCGCTTTTTCTTCAATCACGTCGAATTTGCCGCACTCGATTGCTTTTTTATCAATAAGGTCTGAGCCAATTCCCGCAGCGACAGCGCCCGCACCGATATATTCGCCGAGATTTGCCGCGTTAACTCCGCCGAAAGCGATTATATCCACTCCCGAAAGCGGAGCAAGCAACGCTTTAATATACTTTGCGCCGAAAGCGTCCGCAGGGAACAGTTTAACAAAATCCGCGCCCGCGTCATGCGCGTTTTTAACTTCGGTAGGCGTAAGCGCGCCCGTTATACCGCAGATATTTTTCTCGGAAAGTTTTTTTGCAAGTACGGTATCGCACACGGGCGTAATTATATACCCCGCACCGGCCTTAACGGCAAGTTCAAGCCGCTTTTCGTTAGTCGCCGTACCCGCGCCTATATACATTTTACCGCCAAACTTATCCACGGCGTTACGGATAATGCGCGCGGTACTTTCTTCGTCGTTGCCGAAAGCAAACTCGGCAAGCCTTATTCCGCCGTTATACAAAGCGTTAAGCAAACTGTCCGTCAGACCTTCGTCAACGCCGCGTATTATGGCTATAACCTTATATTTTTTTATTGCCGAAACAACGGCTTTTTTATCGTACATATTAAAAATACCCGCCTATATGTCGATTATCGCATATTTCAGCGTAAAAACAACCGCTTTTATATCCGCGGCAACCGTTTATAACTTTTCTATATACTCGCAGGCAGAAAGAGCGGCAACCGCACCGTCCGAAACGGCGGTAGCAAGCTGGCGAATCTTTTTCGCTCTGCAGTCGCCCGCAACGAAAAACCCGTCGGTCTTTGTCGCCATATTTTCGTCGCAGATAAAGTAGCCCTGTTTATCGAGATCGGCAAGATCCGCAAACAGTTTGTTATCGGGAATCTGCCCGATAGAAACAAACGCGGCGGGTACGTCGAGCGTGCGCGTTCCCGAACCGTCGGTATTTTTATAAACGATGCGTTCGAGTTTGTCTTCTCCTATAAATTCCGTAACCGAAACAAATGGAATCTGCTCTATATTTTCCTTTTCTTTAATGCGTTTTTCAAGAATTTTATCGCCGAAAAACTTATCGAACAGGGTAAGAATATACACTTTCGAGCAGATATTGGAAAGAATTATAGCGTACTGCATAGCGGTGTTTCCGTCGCCGATAAGCGCAACTTCCCTGCCGCTGTAAAACGGACCGTCGCAAAGCGCACAGAAATACACGCCTTTACCGATAAGTTCGCTTTCGCCGGGAACGTTAAGGTGTCTGTGTTTCACTCCCGTCGCCGCAATGACAGCTTTGGACGTATAACTGCCGTATTCGGTAGTCACTTCGAATAAGCCGTTGTTTTTTATAACCTTTGTTACGCGGTCATATTCGAGTTCCGCGCCCCATTCGGTAATCTGTTCGTAAAAACGATCGGCAAAATCGCTGCCGCTTATCTCTTTAATCGTGGGAAAGTTTTCGACCTTGGGAGAATTTGCAATCTGCCCTCCGACCGCTTCGCCTTCTATAACAAGAACGGATTTTCCGCTTCTTAAAGCATACAGCGCGGCGTTCATTCCCGCAGCGCCCGCGCCTATAACAATTATATCGTAAATCATAAAAATTCTCCGCGTAACGCAGCGTTTTACGGTTCAACCTGTCGTTTCGCCATACGTTACCGCCTAATTATACATTATTTGTAATAAAAAAACAAGATTTTATCAAGCAGGAATTCCATTCCTCAGTACTTTTTCACTATTTCTTTTTTACGGCTTACACCAAACTCCCGCATATTCCGACAGCCGTCCACGCCCCAACGCAGTACCTTCCGTCATCCTGAGCCGCGCCCGCTTGCTCCGCTTACGAAGGATCCAGGCACGCAGTGCCGCACGACCCCAACGCCGCACCCACACTTTTCAATAATAAAGCACAACCGCGCGCACAAGTCAAAAAATCGACCCCGCCGAAAAAACGGGGTCGAAATATAAAAATCCGAAATTATCTTCTTATCGTGTCGTAAAACTTACGGATATCGCCTTCGCCGCGATAGATATCATAACCGCCGTCATGCGGAACGACAAGCGTAGGAGCATTGGTAACGCCGTATTCTTTAACGAGATCGGTATCCGCATAGCAGTCTACAACGTTGTATTTAACGCCGCCTTTATCGAAAATGGCTTTGATTGCCTTACATCTCGGGCAGGTCGCGGTGGTGAACAGCGTTAAACCGTTAAGTTTTGTCGCAGCCTTTTCGCTTTCGCAACACTTGCATTCAGAGTGGTTTTCGCCCTTTTTGTTGGTCGGCTGATATTCGGGGTTCATAACGTCGTAGAGTTTTCTCTTTTTGAACTCTTCGGTCTTACCCGCGTTCCAGTTCTGAACGGGACGATAGTAACCGGTTATACGGCTGTAAACTTCGGTAGGCTCGCCGCAAATCGGGCAAGTGTATTTTTCGCCCTTGATATATCCGTGTTTTCTGCAGACCGAGTACGTCGGCGACAGCGTGTAGTACGGAAGTTTGTAGTTTTCCGCAATCTTTCTTACAAGGTTTGCAGCCGACTTCCAATCTGGCATTTTCTCGCCGATAAACGCGTGGAAAACGGTACCCGAAGTATAAAGCGTCTGCAGTTCGTCCTGAATGTCGAGCGCACTGAAGATATCGTCGGTATAGCCTACGGGCAGATGCGAACTGTTTGTATAGAACGGCGTTTCGCCCTTGGGCGCGGCGGTAATGATATCGGGGAAATCTTTCACGTCGTGCTTAGCCATTCTGTAAGTGGTGGATTCCGCGGGCGTCGCTTCGAGATTGTAAAGGTCGCCGTACATTTCCTGATAGTCGGAAAGTCTTTCGCGCATATGGTTAAGAACCTGTTTGGTAAATTCCTGCGCCACGGGATCGGACAGATCTTTTCTGAGCCACTTTGCGTTAAGGCACGCTTCATTCATACCTATAAGACCTATAGTCGAGAAGTGATTTGCAAAAGTTCCCAGATAGCGTTTGGTATAAGGATACAGCCCTTCGTCAAGCAGTTTGGTTATAACGTTACGTTTAACTTTGAGCGAACGCGCCGAAATATCCATAAGTTTGTCAAGACGTTTGTAAAAATCGGCTTCGTCGGTCGCCTGATATGCTATTCTCGGCATGTTAATGGTAACAACGCCGACCGAACCCGTGCTTTCGCCGCTTCCGAAGAAGCCGCCCGATTTTTTACGCAGTTCGCGAAGATCAAGGCGCAGTCTGCAGCACATACTTCTTACGTCGCTCGGCTGCATGTCGCTGTTGATATAGTTGCTGAAATACGGAGTGCCGTATTTAGCGGTCATTTCAAAAAGCAGTTTGTTGTTTTCGGTTTCAGACCAATCGAAATCTTTGGTAATGGAATAAGTAGGAATAGGATACTGGAAGCCCCTGCCGTTAGCGTCGCCTTCGATCATTATTTCGATAAAGGCTTTGTTAACCATATCCATTTCTTTCTGGCAGTCTTTATATTTGAAGTTCTGTTCTTTGCCGCCTACGATTGCGGGAAGTTCCGCAAGGTCGGCAGGAACCGTCCAGTCAAGCGTTACGTTGGAAAACGGCGCCTGAGTACCCCAACGGCTGGGAGTGTTTACCCCGTAAATGAACGATTCTATACATTTCTTGACTTCGTTGTAAGTAAGATTGTCTACTTTTACGAACGGAGCAAGATAGGTATCGAACGAAGAGAAAGCCTGCGCGCCCGCCCATTCGTTCTGCATAATGCCAAGGAAGTTAACCATCTGATTGCAGAGCGTTGCAAGGTGACTTGCTGGCGAAGACGTAATTTTGCCCACAACCCCGCCGAGACCTTCCTTAATAAGTTGTTTGAGCGACCAGCCCGCGCAGTAACCCGTGAGCATAGAAAGGTCGTGAATGTGAATTTCGGCGTTTCTGTGCGCGTCGGCTATTTCCTGATCGTAAACTTCCGAAAGCCAGTAGTTTGCGGTGATCGCGCCCGAGTTGCTCAAAATAAGTCCGCCTACCGAGTAAGTAACGGTGGAGTTTTCTTTAACGCGCCAGTCGATAGACTTAACGTAACTGTCTACAAGTTCCTTATAGTCTATAATGGTAGACTTGATATTGCGGAGTTTTTCGCGGTTTTTACGATAGAGAATATAAGACTTGGCAACGTCGTGATAGCCCGATTCGCTTAAAACTTTTTCAACGCTGTCCTGTACTTCTTCAACGGCGATTTTTCCGTCTTTAACTTTATCCGCAAAATCTGCGGTGACTTTAAGGACGATAAAGTCTATAACGTTCTCGTCATATGCTTTTCCGCCGGCTTCGAACGCCTTGACGATTGCCGTTTTAATTTTATTCAGGTCGAATGCGGCGGTCGTTCCGTCGCGCTTAACAATACTGTACATAGCAAGTACCCCCGTAAATTTAGTGATAATGAATGAAATCTCCAGAAAAACGCCCGCCACCGAAAATCTGTACAGGTCACGGAACGGAGCGTATTTTTAATTACGTCCGCTATATTAACACACCTCTTTTTTATAGTCAAGCAAAATACGCTAAATTACTATATCTTGTATGTGAAATTTTTTTCAAACACAATATGTTGTGTATACTGCTTTGCATACACTAATAATTATTCACTTAAACAAACGCAGTTTTCAGAACGGAAAGCGGCAATAAAAAAGCTCTTTAGCGACGGTTTTGCGCACGCCGACAGAAGAGCCTTAAAAATCTTTATTTTAACGCCGAAAAGTCATGCTTTTCTGCGTTTACGTTTATGCATTTTGTGTATAATTATTTTTGATAATACCGAGCGTCCACGTCATTCAGTCACTTTTTCACCGCTTTTACATTCTGAACGCAATTGCTTTTCGAGAGAAGCCTGTTTTTCAAGCACGACATTTATTTTATCGTACAGGTCTTCGATCATGATCTCTGTTTTCAAGTTAACTTTATAATCATTCTCCGCCCTGCGCCGATCTTTTTCTTCCTGTCTGTTCTGGCTCATCATAATAAGCGGTGCCTGAATCGCGGCCACGCATGACAATACCAGATTCAATAATATAAACGGATACGGGTCAAACGCTTTTGAAGCCAGAACGACGTTCACAACCATCCATAAAACAAGAACTCCCGTAAAAGAAAAAATAAAGGCCCAACTTCCCGCAAATTTTGCAATGACATCGGCGGCACGTTGACCCAGCGTATATTTTTTATCGCTTTCGGGACTAACCGAAATCTTGCTGTCCGCCAATATATTAAGTACTTCTTCGTCAGACATATCCTGTCTGATATCCTTAAGAACTTCTTTTAACAATTTTCTGTTTTCTTTCATATAGACACCTTTTAATTTTACGATTCGGTAAAACATACAATGCATCCCGTAGGATTTGAAAATAAAGTCAATCAGAATACTTCATTCCTGCAATTCCAAAATTTCCGAAATCACCAGGGTAAGATTGGTTTCGTTAAGCCCGCACATTTCGAGTTGCCGCGCAACCGTCGCGTGTTCGCGGAACTCGTCGCCCGCAGACAGGCAAACCGTCTTTTTGTTTTTTCCGATTGCCGAATAATACGCGACAACGCTTTCGCCGAATCCGCCGCATGCAAAATTTTCTTCCAGCGTAACCGCAGGCACATCCTTAAACGTATCGAGCATTTCATAATCGAGCGGTTTTACCGAGCGCGCGTTTACGACAGCCACCCCGTCGCCGAACTTTTTCGCCGTTTTCAGCGCCAAGTCGTTCATTCTGTTGCCGACCGCAAACACCACCGCTTTGTTTCCCGTTTTTAGAACTTCCCACTCCGCGGGCTTTTCAAAAATCCTGCCGCAGTCGGTTTCTATTTTCTCGCACGCGCCGTTGCCGTATCTTATCGCCACGGGCTTTCCGCAGTTTACGGCATACAAAAGCATTTGCTTTAATTCGTCCGTGTCTTTGGGGGCAAGCACGGTAAGCCCCGGTATGCCGCGAAGATATCCGAGATCCAGAAGCCCCTGATGCGTTTTTCCGTCCGAACCCACAAAACCCGATCTATCGAGCAGAAAGACCACGGGCAGATTTTGCATGCACACGTCGGTAACGATCTGATCGTATGCGCGCTGTAAAAATGTAGAATAAATACACACCACCGGTTTAAGCCCGTTATACGCCATACCCGCGGCAGCCGTAACCGCATATTCTTCGCAAATACCGACGTCTATAAATCTTTCGGGAAAACGTTCGGCAAAAGCGGTAAGCCCCGTTCCGTACTTCATTGCGGCAGTCAACGCCACAACTTTGTCGTCCTTTTCCGCTATTCCGGTAAGAAAGTCGGAAATTTTAACCGAAAAATCGTTATGTCCGAATGCCATTCCGTTTGAAACGCCGTGATAGCATTCGGGGTCCTTCTCGGCTTCGGCGTACCCTTTGCCCTTAAGCGTTTTTATATGCAGAAAACAAGCGCGTTCTCTGCTTTTTATTTCTGATAAAGCGTTTTTAAGCGTTTTTACGTTATGCCCGTCAAACGCGCCGAGATATCTGAACCCGACCCGATCGAGAGCGGTCGCCGGCGTTATCGAGTGCTTGAACGAAGATTTCATTTTCTTCAGTCCGCGCGCGATAAAACTATCGCCCAAAACCTTATGTAAAAACTTTTTTGTATTGCCGTATCCTTTTTTAAGCGCGATTTTAGAAAAGAACCGATACGCTCCGTTCGCGTTTTTAGAAATACTCATTCCGTTGTCGTTGAACACGACAAGGAACTTTTTCGGTTTTTTCTCGTTCACAAACAACGCTTCAAGATTTTCGCCGTTAAAAAGCGAACCGTCGCCCACAAAAACGATTATATTTTCTTCGCCGTTCTGCAAATCGCGCGCAAAGGCGCACCCGCAAGCCGCCGCGAGTGAATTTCCCGCATGCCCTCCTATAAATCCGTCGGCGGAATTCTTATCGTCGCCGCAGAACCCGCTCGCACCCCCTTCGGTACGCATTTTCGAAAATGCTTCGCGCCCGATATTAAGTAGTTTGAACGCGTAAGACTGATGCCCTACGTCAAAAAATATTTTGTCTTTAGAAAAATCGTATACCGAACAAAGGGCGACTATCGCTTCCACCGCGCCTAACGCGGAAGAAAGATGTCCCCCGTTTTTATTTACCGTCCGAACGATTTCTTCGCGTATCTCTTCACATAACGAGATAAGCTCGCCGTCGTCCAGCGTATTCACGTCCGAAACCGAACGTATTTTATCGAGTATACCGTTTTCCATAATATATTATATGTGAGTAAAACAAGCCGCGCCATAACGCCGCCGTTTTTACGCCGGCGTTTTCAGTGCTTTGTATGATTATGCGTATGTTCGCAGCCGCAATCACAATCGTCGTCGTGGTTATGCGTATGTCCGCAGCCGCATCCGCATTCGTCATGATCGTCATGCATATGCGCATCCGTCTGCTCGTAAATGCCGTCTATTTTTATTGTGGCATAATCGTCCATATGCAGACACTTACCGCAGTTATCGCAAATTTTAAGCGGATTAAGATCGCAGAATTCGCATTCGCCGCACCCTATGCAGTCGCGGTCGTATAAAACGCACTTCCCGTCTTTGGTTTTTACATTTTTCATAATATACCTTATATATAATATAACCCGTTTTTAACGGCTGTATTTCAAAAAAACTTTACACAAATAAGAACAAACGTTTGCTTTTTGTTTATGCGTATGCTATACTTTGAATGAAAGCACAATACTCGCGGTTACAGCCGCAGCAAAACGTATTGCCTTAGCTTGGGAGCAGTTATGGGTAAGATAGAAGAAAAACTCATCGGCGTAGCGGAATATGTCCGCAACTATCAGTGCGAAAACGGTTATCCGCCTTCCGTGCGCGAAATTTGTCGCGCGCTCAACATCAAGTCGACCGCGACCGCGCACTATTATCTCGATAAACTCGAAGAGCGCGGAATAATAACCCGCAACGCGAACAAGAACCGCGCCATTTCTCTTACCGACTCGCCCGAGTTTGTAAGCGTGCCGCTCGTTGGTACGGTTACCGCGGGTTCGCCCATTCTTGCGGTAGAAAATCTCGAAGGGTACTACCCTCTGCCGCCCGAATTCGTCGGCGGCGGAACATGCTTTTTATTGCAGGTCAAAGGCGAAAGCATGATCGAAGCGGGAATTTACAACGGCGACAAAATAATCTGTGAAAAAACCGAGTACGCCGACAACGGCGATATCGTCGTCGCACTGATTGACGACTCGGCAACCGTAAAACGTTTTTTCAAGCGCAACGGCAAAATTATTCTTCACCCCGAAAACCGCACTATGACCGACATCGTTGTCGATAACGCATGCGTCATTGCCAAAGTCAAAGGTCTTATCCGCAAATACCGCTAATTTCGGCTTACTCAAAAAAAATGTCAAATTTCAAGAGTATAAATGTCAAGTTTTTGCTGTAAATTTTACTGCTTAAAACATCTGTAATCCACGCACGTTTTTATGAACTTTACTCTTAAATTCACTGCTTATTTTTCTGATAAATACTAAACGCCCTGTCCGAACGACAAGGCGTTTTTTCGTCGAACGACGAGTTTGTTATTCGGTTTATGCGTTAAATTTGCTTATTTAAGAGTGCAGAGCGATAACCGTAATAAACGCAAGCGCAAGAGCAATCAATACATAAGGTATAGCCGAAACGATACCGTTGCTTTTTTTATAATCGTTCTTTTTCATAATTAGCACCCCTTAGTTGATTTTTTCCTTCCAATAGAAGTTTCTAAGCGTATTTTTGAGCATTTCGGTATCGGCATAGCGTTTAAGTTTTCCGCCGTGCGCAACCGAGATAACGCCCGTTTCTTCCGAAACGATAATAGACGTAACGTTGATCGTTTCGGTAATGCCTATGCCCGCGCGGTGACGGGTTCCGAGTTCCTTAGGCAGATTGATTTCCTGCGAAAGGGGAAGAAAACAGCCCGCCGCCTGAATGCGCGTGTCGTTTATTATCATGGCCCCGTCATGAAGCGGCGTTTTCGGGAAGAATATACTTTCTATAAGTTCAGAAGAAATCTGCGAATTTATAGAAATACCGGTATCCAGAATACCCGCCGGCATATTGGAATTTGCCAGAATTATAATTGCGCCGACGTTGTTTTTAGACATACTCTGCACCGCTTTTATAATCTCGTTTATACAGGTTTTTGCGTCGTCGCCGTCGGGCGAACCATCGTTATGCTTGATATCCGTCCCCTTGGTCGAACGCTCCCACACGGCGCGTTTGATCTCGGTTGCAAACATAGCTACTATTGCCAACACGAACACCGCGATAAGGAAAAAATCGGTATATCCCGGCATATCGGTAACAAAACAGATAATCGAAACCGCTATGGTGTAAAAGACGAATATCCATATAATGAGTTTTGCGTTGTTTTTTCTGAGTATGTCAAGCGACATAAAGAACACTAACGCGATCAGAACGAATTCCAACGCATATACAGGTTGTAAATTTCCGAAGAAACCCGATAATTTTTCTGCAAGTTTATCCATATTCTCTCCGTCGGTCGAATAATGTAAATGGTTTTATTGCCCGCTCATTATGCAAGACAAGCGGCTTGCACCCGAGTAAGACGTTACTTTTTTAAGATTATACTATATATTCAAAAAAAAATAAAGCGTTTGGCGCAATGTTTTTTTGCGTTGCAACCGAATTACGGCGTAAAAAGTTAAATTAAATTGTTTGAATAGGCGGCGCAAACGCTTTTTCCGGTTTTAACGCATTACTGCGTTATTTCCGCAAGACAAATAGAAAACGCCGCGTCCGCCGAAACCCGCCCGCTTTTGAACGCCACGTCATAACGCGAAAAAGTGTCGATTATCTGTTTTAATCTTTTAGGCGTAAATCGCTTTGCCTGTTCGCACGATTTTTTTACGGCATACTCTTTAACACCTAAGAGCGCGGCAAGTTTTGCGTCGCTTTTTTGCGCAGTCGCACAGAAGAAAAGACGACGAAAGTAGTTGTATAGCACCGAAAACAGGCGCAAAGTATCTGTTGTGCCAGACTGCATTTCGGCTACTATATCATACGCTTTATCGTAATTTTTTCTCGCCACGTTCTCGGCAAGTTCGTATAACTGATAGTCCTGCTCTTTGGTAACGAGCGCGCGGATATCGTCTGCGGTAACTTCGGCGCAGCCGTTACAGTATGCGCAAAGTTTTTCTACTTCGCCGCTTATTCTCGTCATATCCGAACGGCAGAACTCTATAAGCATTTTAGCGTTCGACATGGTAATTATAAGCCCGGCGTGTTTAAGCGTAACCGAAATATATCTTGTAAGCACGCCTTCGTCGGCTTTTCCGCAATCTACAAAACAAACGCTGCCATACTTTTTAAGCGGTTCGCAAACGGACGAATTTATTATGGCAAGCACGGCGGTATCTGCGGGATCGTTAAGATATTTATCCATTTTTCCGCCCTTTAAGTCCTTTGCGGTCGGATAAAAATCCCTTAACACAATCATTCTTTTTTCGCTCATAAACGGATATTGCGAAAGAGCGAGAACGATTTCGTCCTGATTCGAAAGCGCGTACTTTCCGTCAAACGCGGCGTAGTTGAGTTCGGGCGAAGACACGCATTTTTTAGATATGGTTTTTAACGCAAGTTCGCAAAAATACGAATCGTCGCCCGAAATAAGGTAAACGGGTTCGATTTTTTCGTTCAATGCGTTTTTTAACTGTTCTATGCGCATTTAGCCTTCTCCTTAGCCGAATTTGTAATTTATTACGTTATGTTATTATATCATTACATTCATAAAAAAGCAACCGTATGCAAGCGGTAAATAAAACGCAAAAAACGCCGAAAAAACAATAAAAAGCCCGCATATAAGTCGATTATCGGCATATAAGCAGACTTTTTTAATATAAAATTTTTTAATCAGGCAAAGTAAAAATTATCGCTTCGTTTTTTATGCGGGAATATCGTATTCGGCTACTTTTTTAAGAAGAAACCGCAATAGTTCGTTAACGTTTCTTATACATTCGGGCGTAGCGTTCAGATTTTTAAGCGCGAATTTGAGCTTAAAAAGTTTTTCTCTTTCTTCGTCGGTTATATTACGCGCAAGCAAAGCGTCGGCAAGATTGTTAATATACGCGACGTTTATATCGGGCAAAGACGAACAAAAAATTTTATCGATAAGCTCAATAGATCGCACCGTTTCTTCCGCGTTGTCACCCCGCCGAAAATCTTCGTCTTTTACACTTTGTTCGGCATAAAAGTTGCCGTATAGGTCGTTTATCGGGCATTTCGCGCCGCCATTCCCGCAATATATTATGCCGCTATTCTTCTGCGGAACTTCAGCCGATTTTTGCTTTTTGTCGACTTTTTTATCGGCAAGCATAAGCCAGAAAATCATGCATACGGCAAACTGCGAAAGACAGAATGCGTAAGCATCGGCGTTGCTTGTAAAATTTTTACCGCCGCCAAACTCGCTATCCGAAACACACAACACCACGTTGACGATAAACGCCGTCTGATAAAATATAAACAGTCCCGTAAGACCTTTTATCCGCCTTGACGATACGACCGATATAAACGCGGCAACAAGCGCGGATAAAATGCATAACCCGAACAAAGCGGTCGCGATGTAATAATTTAAGCCGAAAGACGTAAATTTTTCGGCAAGAGTGACCAACAGATATAAAAAGCGGTTCATAATACCCCCTTTGCATTTACACAAAGTCAATTATGAACCGCATTTATTTTGTTTATACTTTTATCTCGTTTTAAGCCTTTTTAGACGATCCGATCAGCCGAGCATTCTTGCAAGGAATTTTTTGGTACGCTCTTCTTTGGGGTGAACGAAAATGTCTTCGGGCGCGCCTTCTTCTACGATTACGCCGTCATCCATAAAGACCACATGCGAAGCTATATCCCTTGCAAAACTCATTTCGTGAGTAACTACGACCATAGTAAGTCCGCTTCTTGCAAGATCACTCATAACGGCAAGAACTTCGCCTACCATTTCGGGATCGAGCGCGGAAGTCGGTTCGTCGAACAAAAGCACGTCGGGCTGCATTGCAAGCGCGCGGGCGATTGCAACTCTCTGCTTCTGCCCGCCCGACAGTTGCGACGGACGAGCGTCTGCATATTCAGCCATACCGACAAGCCCCAAATATTTAAGCGCGCGGGCAATCGCTTCTTCTTTGCTAAGCTTCAGAACTTTAACGGGACCTACCGTGCAGTTTTTAAGTACGTTCATATTCTTGAACAGATTGAACGACTGAAAGACCATTCCCACGCGTTTGCGGTATTCGCTCGGTTTTACGTTATCCAGAACGTTAACCCCTTCGAAAAGTATTTCGCCCGAAGTCGGCGTTTCGAACAGATTAAGGCAGCGAAGAAGTGTCGATTTACCGCTGCCCGACGCGCCTATTATGCAGGTAACGTCGCCGTGTTTTACGGTAAAATCGATATCTTTAAGCACGACGTGATCGCCGAAAGTCTTGCCGAGATGCCTGATTTCTATTACGGGGCAATCTTGGTTTTCCGTTACGTTTTCGTTTAATATTACGTTATCAGACATTGGCGTTTTCTCCTTCGACTTGTTTTTCTTTTGCGAACGATTCGGCATCCATATTCTGCGAGCCCTGAATGGAATAGTTCTTTTTTCCGTCCATTTTCTTTTCGATAAGGCGGAGTATACGCGTTATGGTAAACGTTAAAATAAAGTAGATTATAGCGACAAGCAGATAGGTTGCAAAAATCTGATAGTTTATAGTAACTATGCTCTTTGCGTAAAAATACAGTTCGGTAAAGCCTATTACGTTAAGCACCGACGTATCTTTTATGTTTATAACGAACTCGTTGGCAACCGACGGCAGAATATTTCTTAAAACCTGCGGCATAACGACGTTTACCATAGTCTGCGAGTGCGTCATACCGATAGCGTAGCCGCCTTCGAACTGCCCTTTGCTTACCGAAATAATGCCGCCCCTTACGATTTCAGCCATATATGCGCCTGTATTTATGGAAACGATGAAGAGCCCCGAGAAAATTACGTCGAGAGTTTTTCCGTTATTAAGCACGGCAAAGCCCCAGAAAATGACCATTGCCTGAACCATCATCGGCGTGCCGCGGAAAATTTCGACATACGCGGAAAGCAACCAGTCGCCGATCTTCTTAAAGACTTTAAGCACCTTGCCCGATTTTTTGTTTGTGTTGGGATCGGGTATCGTGCGGTACATTCCGATAAGAATACCTATCATAAGCCCGATAATCGTACCTATTAAAGATACGAGCAACGTATAGCCTACGCCTTTGATGATAATGGGGAAATATTCTGTCAGAATGCTCCACATCTGCGCGAAAACGTTTTTCTGCTGTTCGGGTGCGTTAAGATAGTTCGTCGCGTTTTCTATAAGCTCAAGGCGTTCTTCGGCGGTAATGCCCGCTAAAATGCGGTTGATATCGTCTTTAAGCTCGCTGCCTTTTTTAAGACCTACGGCAATCTGCGTGTCTTCGGGCGAACATGTAAAGCCCGTCGTGTTGTTTTCGAGATGAATGTATGTAAGTTCGGGGTTCTGCGCGCAGTCGGCTTTAGCACCCGGCTCTTCCGCAACGTATGCGTCTATAGTTCTCGCCTTTAACGCCATTGTCATCATCGGAAAGTCTTCCATCGGCTGACCTGCGATAATTCCGTAGGTCGCAGCCTGTTCCTGCAAAGCAACGTCATGGAAAGTTCCGCGCTGCGCAACGACCTTTGCCCCGCTGAAATCGGAAAGCGATTGAGCTTTTGCGTAGTCACCGTCGCTTCTGACGACAAGCACGAGTTTGCTTTCGTAATACGCGTCTGTAAAATCTATGGTCTGCTTGCGCTCTTCGGTAGGACTCATACCCGCAATGATAAGATCGAGCGAACCCGCGGTAATTGCACCGATAAGTCCGTCCCATTCGTACTTGACTATTACAAGTTCGCGATCAAGTCCCTCTGCGATACGCTTTGCAATCATTACGTCGTAGCCGTTAGCGTAACCTTCGGCGTTTGAAATTTTAACCGCGCCGTCGGCATCGGAATATTTGGTGTAGTTATACGGCGGGTATGCGCATTCCATGCCGACGTATAATTTTTCTTTCTCTTTTTGCACGCCGCACCCGCTGAATAACACCGAAGTCGTTGCGACGAAAAGCGCGATAATAATTATAACCGCTCTTTTAAGTTTACTGTTCACAGGCATTTATCTCCTTGCTGTTTAATCGTATAAAAAAACCGTAGCCCAAGGAAACGGGTTACGGAATAAGTATCGATTAAAGCACATCGGAAATAAAGCCGACGGCAAAACTTCAATAGCTCTCCGCAAGTTTCCTTGCGACAGTCTGCAACGTATTCCGCTGCAACCCAACGAGCATCTTTCACGGACGAAATATGCCGTTTCGGCAAAACTTCCTTTCGCCGCGGCTTCATTCCGTTTGCGCCGTCGGGTACTGATAAGTTTTGCGCCTCTATCAATTTTTTTCTTTCATTTTAGCGGGTTCATTCTCTTTCGTCAAGAAAATAACGCACATTTTTCAAAAAAACTGTATTTTTTTATTTTCGCCTTTATTCTGCCGAGTCGTCAATCGGCAAGTACTTAAATAACGTCGCGTGCGTAGAAATAAAATCTACGGCTTTTTGCGAGCCTGAAGAGTAAAGCGTCGCGCACATTTTTTCAAGCGACTTCCGCTGATTTGTGTAATTGGTCTTTTCGGAAAACGCGGACTGACACTCCTTAAAACAGTCGAGCACGTCGCGATAAAACTTTACGGACAGACCGAACCCGTCCAAAGCGTCGTATAAATCGAGCAACGCATTGAAGTTTTTAACCGCGTTTTTGCCGTTGAGCATAGACACGGTAAGAACAAAACCGCCGACAAAAAACATCCCCGTAAGCAGATACAGATATTCGGAGTCGAGAATAATGGAAACGATAAGCGACGCCAACGCCGCGACGTAGCACAACGAAAAGAAAATCGGATACTTCTTGTATGAGTTTTCCCTTTTCATATACTCGGGAATAATATCTTTGAGTTTCTTTTCGATTTTGCCTTTTATCGCCTGATTTTCTTCGCTTTTATACAACTCGATTTCTTCGTCGGTGCAAGCGGACAAACGATAAAAGTCCTTGTATAAGCGCGTTATCGTGGCTTTTTCTTCGTTGTCTGCGCACGCTATTGCCTTTTCGAGATACTCTTTATGCGTGGTATTTCTGTAGTCGGTCAGGTTTTTCGTTTCCGCGCGGACAAGCCCGAAATACACGCGGTAATCGGTGTTTGTGTATTCGAGCGCGCTGTTTAATTCTTCCTTTGCTTTTTCGAATTCTTTTTTGTTAAGATAAAATTCGGCTCGGTCTATAATTCTTTCGACTTCGAGATAGTCGCTGCCCTTAGCCACCCTTTTTTCGCCCTTTTCTTCGGACGCATGCAAAGTAGAATAAAGTTTTATAGCCTTTTCGGCGTCGAACTGCCTTTTACATGACGGGCAAAACCCCGTCCCCTTTTTTAAGCCGACGTAAAGTTCGAATCCGCAATGCGGACATTTCGCGTTGTTTTTATCCATTGTTTCTCCGTATAACAAATCGGTAATAATACCGAAAAAGTCGGTCTATATGTCGATTATCGCGCTATATCTGTGGGTTCTACCACAATTTTGCTACCACTTGACACCGATTTTATTATGAATGTATTTCCGCCTATAACGCAATCGTCGCCGATAACCGTTTTACCGCCGAGAATAGTTGCGTTTGCATAAACGGTAACGTTATTACCCAAAGTCGGGTGACGTTTGCCGCCGCTGCGTTCTTCTTTTTTAATAGAAAGCGCGCCGAGCGTAACGCCCTGATAAAGTCTGCAATCGTCGCCGATTTCGGCAGTCTCTCCGATTACTACGCCCGTGCCGTGATCGATAAAAAAGTTCTTTCCGATTTTTGCGCCGGCGTTGATATCTATCCCCGTTTTTGAATGCGCAAACTCGGTCATAAGTCGCGGCAAAAGGGGCGTACCCGCTTCGTAGAAAAAGTGCGCTATTCTGTAAGTCATTATTGCAAAGAACCCCGGGAAAGTAGCGATAACTATCGACTCGCACTCAACCGACGGATCCCACGTTACGCTTGCGGCGGCGTCTTTTAAGCACAGCGCGCGTATTTCGGGTATAGCCTTAATAAAACTATCCGAAACCGTTTTTGCCGTTTGTTTTTCTACGCCCTTAAAATTACCGAAACACGCGCAGGAATAACACTTTTTAAGTTCGCGATATATAAGACTTTTAATTTTATGCAACGCGATTTTATCCGATAATCGACTTATAGCCCCGTTTTTTGCGTTGTTGCGGTTAAACATATAGTCTTTAAGCCCGATAATTATTTTCTCCGCCGCAAAATTAGAAGGCATATTGCCGTTACATAAACTCATTGAAAAATTACTCCGTTATATACTATTTGTTTTCGGCGTTTTCGACCTGAACCTCGCCGTCGTCTTTACCCGCGAACGCAATCGAGCGGATCTTATTTTCGAGTTCGACGGCAAATTCGGGATTGTTGGTAACGTAATCGCGCGCCTTTTCTTTGCCGTTGGCAAATTTTTCGCCGTTATAAATGAACCAGCTGCCGCTCTTATCGATAATGCCCTTATCTACGCCGAGATCAAGCAGACAACCCGCCTGCGAAATACCCTTTCCGTAAATGATATCGAATTCTGCGGTTTTGAACGGGGGCGCAAGTTTGTTTTTGACTACTTTCGCTTTGGTTCTGTTGCCGATAACGCCGTCGGAATCTTTAAGCGCGTCGGCTTTTCTTATATCGAGACGAACGCTCGCGTAGAACTTAAGCGCTTTGCCGCCGGGAGTCGTTTCGGGGTTGCCGAACATTACGCCGACCTTTTCGCGCAGTTGGTTGATAAATACCACGCACGTTTTGCTCTTGTTGGTTATAGCCGTCAGTTTTCTGAGTGCCTGCGACATAAGTCTTGCTTGCAGACCGACGTGCGAATCGCCCATATCGCCTTCGATTTCCGCCTTGGGGGTAAGAGCTGCAACCGAGTCGATAACGATAAGATCGACCGCGCCGCTTCTTACAAGGCTGTCGGTTATATCGAGCGCCTGTTCGCCCGTGTCGGGTTGCGAAACGTAAAGGTTATCGAGATCGACGCCGAGATTAGCCGCATACGACGGATCGAGCGCATGTTCCGCGTCTATAAACGCGGCAATGCCGCCGAGTTTTTGCGTCTGCGCTATTATATGCAAAGCGACGGTGGTTTTGCCCGAAGATTCGGGACCGTATATTTCGATAATTCTTCCGCGCGGAACGCCGCCCGTGCCTAATGCTATATCGAGCGACAGACATCCCGTAGGAATAACTTCGATAGCCATATCCTTAACGTCGTCGCCGAGTTTCATTATCGCGCCTTTACCGTACTGCTTTTCGATCTGAGTCAGTACCTGCTCCAACGCTTTGCGTTTTTCATCCATTTGTGTATCCTCACTTATATTTTTTCGAAATTTAATAAATAGTCGGCTATAGGTCGATTATCGCAACAAAACCTACAAAACCGCTGTGCCGTAATGCGGATTTATGCCCGTTTTTCGAGCCACAACAACTACCTGTGCGTGTCTATAAAAGAAAACCCGCCGCGGAGAAGTTTGCACAGCATGTATAAAGCGGCGTTTTTACCCTGCTCTATAACCTGCACTCTGTCGCCCGCGAAAAGATATCTGTTTACTTCCACTTTATCGTCTTCGCCCGCACCTATAAAGCACAAGCCGCCCGGTCTTGACGGATCACCCGTAGGGCTTGCATAGCCCGTGGTAGATAACGCGATATCGCACTTGCCGTTAAGCAAAAGTCCGCGAACCATTTCGTAAGCGACGTCACGCGAGACGACCGATTTTAATCTTACCGTATCGGGCGAAACGCCGAGATAGTTAATCTTTGCGTCGGTATCGTAACAGACAAGTCCCGAATAAAAAACTTCGCTTGCGCCGGGAATGCTCACGATAGAGTGAGCCACCCTGCCGCCCGTAAAAGACTCCGCAACGCAGAGTTTTCTGCCGCCGAGTTTAAGAAGGTCTACGGCGTGCTTCGCAAGGTCGGTGTTGTCGTTTGCGTAAATCAGTTCGCCGAACGTGCCGATAAAGGCTTTTGAAGCGCGGTCGAGCATTTCGGGCGAATCGCCGTCGATAGTAAAAAGAGTATCGCTGTAGCGGCATGTATAGGTCGGTTTTACGCCGAACTTTTCAAAGAGTATTTTTTTAGCCGAACTCAGGCTTTTTTCGTCCGCGCCGAAAAGTTTGAACAGAATTTTTCCGTTCCCGTAGTCGCCGAACATTTTCTCAGTGTTTTACGTCCGCAAGAACTTTGCGGTTTTTATAAAGATAGTTCACGCCCGAAATAACGGTCATAAGCGTAGAGAAGAGCATAAGTCCGAATCCGATAAGGTAAAGCACGGTAAAGAAGTCTATCGTAGCGGGCGCCGTAACCGAATAATCGGAAAAAGCGCGACCTACGAGCATGAACAGAATTGCGAAATCTTGCGAGAAAGTCTTGATTTTGCCCAGTTTATCCGCCGCGATGACTGCGTTTTTGCTTGCCGCCACCATACGGAAACTTGCGACTATCATTTCGCGCGCGATCACAAGGCTTACGCAGATGCCGCCCGTGATTGCGGGGAGCAGCGTTCCGTTTACGTTCGTGAGCATGAGCATAAACGCGGTAAGCACAAGCACTTTATCGGCGATAGGATCGAGAAACTTGCCGAGATCGGTTACGAGATTATACTTTCTTGCGATATATCCGTCAAGGAAATCGGTGAAAGCGGCAAGCGCGAAAACTATCGCGGCGTAAAGCAAATTGTATTTTACGCTTTCGAGATAGTAAAACAGCACGAAAAACGGAATCATAACGATTCTTGTGATGGTGATTTTATTGGGAAGATTCATTTTTCCACACTCCCGAACAAGTCGTACGCACCGGTACGAGTTATTCTTACGTCATAAAATTTACCCTGACCGACAAGAATGTCGGGCGAAGCGGTGAAATATACCTTGCCGTCGATATCGGGCGATTGAAAATACGCTCTGCCGACAAAACACTGCCTGTCGTAATCGATACCGTCGCAAAGCACGCGTATGGTTTTTCCTTTGAAACGCGCAAGGTTCTTTTTTGAAATTTCTTTCTGTACCGAATACAGATATTTAACCCTTGCCTTTTTCTCTTTCTGCAAAATCTGCCCGTCCATCGAATATGCGGGCGTACCGGGTTCGCGCGAGTAAGCAAAGAAACCGGCGTTGAAAAATTCGGCCTTTTGCAAAAATTCTGCAAGAATGCGGATATCGTCTTCGGTTTCGCCGGGAAAACCCGCTATAAAGGTCGTTCTTAAAGCAATGCCGTCTACCCTGCTTTTTAGTTTTTCCACTAACTCACAATAGGCTTCGCCGTCGCCGCGACGGTTCATAGCTTTTAGCACGGACGACGAAGCATGCTGCAAGGGAATATCGAGATATTTTACGAGTTTGTCGTTCGTGGCAAGTTCGTTAATAAGTTCGTCGTCTATCATATCGGGATAGCAGTACAGCAGCCTGATATGTTCTACGTTTTCAAGTGCGGAAAGTTTGCGTATAAGCTCGACAAGACTTTTCTTTTTATATAAATCTATGCCGTAGCGCGTAACGTCCTGCGCGACGAGAATAAGTTCGGCAACGTCGCCCAAATTTTCGGCTTCTTCTATAAGGTTTTCCATCGGTTCCGACACATACTTGCCGCGTATAGACGGAATAAGACAGTAAGCGCATCTGTTATTGCATCCGTCTGCGATTTTAAGATACGCATAGTGTGCGGGAGTGGTTAAAAAACGCTTCGAAGCGGCTTTCATAATGCCTTTACCCACGTTGTTTACACGCTTGCCCTTGTAGCACTCTTCGACCGTTTCGTTAAAAAGGTCGTAATCGAAAGTGCCGATAAAACCGTCCACTTCGGTGAGTTCGTCGAACATTTCGCCTATAAAGCGCTGGGGCATGCACCCGGACATAATAAGTTTTTCGAGCCGACCGTTTTTGCGGTATTCATTGCATTCCATAACCGTATCGATAGCTTCTTTTCTCGAACTTTCAAGGAACGCGCATGAGTTTACCACTATCACCTGCGCCTTTTCTATATCCGAAGTGATAACGTAATCGTCTTTAATAAGCGCAAGCAGTTTTTCGCTGTCCACGCGGTTTTTATCGCACCCGAGCGATATTATACCTAAATATTTCTTTTCTTTTGCCATGTTTTAATCCGTGACGGCTCGCGCTTTTACAGCGGTTCGCCGAAGGTCTGTTCGAATTGTTCGGCAGACATAAGTATTTTACGTTTGTTGTTATCGCCTACGGGGGAAATATATCCGCGCGCTTCGAGCGTGTCTACGATCTTGCCCGCTTTGGGGAAACCTACGCTGAGTTTACGCTGAAGCAACGATATGCTGACCGTGCCGCCCTGAATTGCTATGCGCATAGCCGATTTGATGAACGATTCTTCCACGCCGCCGCCTTTGGGTCCGCCTTCTTCGTCGGATGCGGTAAACTCTCCGCTTTCCGCGGCAGCCGCGGCTTCGTTTTCTTCGCCCATCTTTCTGATTTCTTCCAGAGCGATTTCGTCGTAGTAGTTTTTATTGTTTTCTCTTACATAGTTGCAGACGTCGTTAACTTCTTTTGCGACGATAAACGCGCCCTGCGCACGTTCTACGTTGGTCATTTTACCGACTTTATAGAACATATCGCCGTCGCCGAGAAGTTTTTCCGCTCCCGCTTCGCCCATAACGACCATTGCGTCTGTCGCACTGGACATTTTGAATACGATACGCGAAGGGAAGTTGGTCTTTATGGAACCGTCCACTATATCGGTCGTAGGACGTTGGGTTGCAAGAATGATATGAATACCCGCCGAACGAGCTTTTGCCGCAAGTCTGCCGATAGCTACGTCCATATGTTTTTTATCGCTGACAGCCATAAGGTCGGCAAACTCGTCGATAAGAATAAGTATGCGGAACATCTTTTTGCCTTTCGTGGCTGTTACATACGCGTTATATTCGTCTATATCGCGCACCATAGCGTCACGGAATGCGTTGTATCTGCGTCCCATTTCTTCGACCATCCAGTCGAGCATTGCGCTGGCTTCTTTTTCTTCGGTGAAAATTTCGCCGAAAAGCAGTTCGGGAATACCCCTGTAAACCGAGAATTCTACAAGTTTGGGGTCTACAAGCACCAGCCTTAACTCTTCGGGCGAGTACTTGTACATAAGGCTTATGAGCAAGGTGTTAAGGAATACGCTCTTACCGGTTCCGGTTGCGCCCGCGACGAGAAGGTGCGGCATTTTGGAAATGTCGGAAACGAGCGGTTTACCCACCATGTCTTTGCCGAGAGCGAACGAAATGGAGTTCTTTTTGGCGTTTCTGAACTCGTCGGACGCCATAACTTCTTTAAGCCCTACGGGGGCAAGCACCGAGTTAGGAACTTCAAGACCTATTCTCGACGTGCCGGGAATAGGCGCGATTATTCTGATACGGCTTTTGGCTTCCATCCACAGGTTAAGGTCGTCGTATTTTTCCATAACCTTACGCATCTGAATGCGCGGCGGAATGGTGATCTCGAACCGAGTGAGCGAAGGTCCGACTTTTATGTCGACTATTTCGGCTTGAATGTCGGGGTTGTTGAGTATTTGCAGAATGGTTTCCCTGCGCGCGTTCTGCTCTTTGGTTATTCTTGCCTGCAACTTGGCGTCGGGCAGATAATCTTTAAGCAAGGAAAGCGGCGGAAAATTGAATCTGTAGCCCTTGGGAATATGCGCGATCGGATTTTCTTTGGTTTCTTCGTCGCCGAGCATGTTGGTCTGACTGCCGCTCTTTACGGGCGCGGCTTTAACGCTTTCTTCGGCGGATTTGGTTTCCGCGGGTTGTTCGCTTCTGTATTCGTTATTGCGCGGACTTTCGCCGCCGAACGAGTTTCTGATCTGCGGAGTTTCGGAACTATGCATATTTTCGGCAGGGGTAATGCGTTCGACTTCGACGTCGGAGTTTTTGTCTGATCCGAAAGAACCGCGCGAATTCGAACCGCCGTAGGTCGTTCTGTCCGTTGCGGTGCGGTTGTAACCCGCGTAATCGTCGGTTTCCTGCGATCTTCTGTTTATGCCGTTTGTTTCTTCGTTAAGCCCGACGTTTTGCGCGGACGAGCGTCCGGTATCGTTAAACGACGGTCTTACGTCGGAAATATCGTCGTTTAAGTCGTAACGGCTGCCGGAATCGTTTCTTAAAGAAGAGTCGCCGCGAGCCGAACTCCTTTTGTCGCGCTCCGCTCTGCTGAGTTTACGCAAAACTTCGGCGTTGGGCGTGTTGCCTTCTTCGTTGTCGGGAATATCTTCTATTACGGGACGGGAATAGCGCGCCGCGCTTGATCTGCTTGCCGCTGCCGAAACGCGACCGCGTGCGTCTCTGTCGTAATTATCTCTTTCGTCGTTGTCGCTTGTATCAACCGACGAAACGCCGCGATAATTTTCGGTTGTATCGTCGGGATAATTTCTGTCGCTGTCGAACGAGCGGCTGCGCGACGTTCTGTCGGAATAATCGGTTCTGCGTTCGGGGCGGACAAACCTGTCGCGATTGTAATCATCGTTTTCGTCTTCATTATCCGTTCTTCCGCTTGCGTCGTCGAACGATCTTATTCTGTCCGCCGAACGGTCGCGGTCGTTTCTTATAACGTAAACATCTTTATCGGGAACGGAAACGTCGATATCCATATCTTCGTCGTCATCGTCGTAACGAACTTTTCTGCCGGTATCGCCCGTGGGAGATTCGACTTTTATGCCGCGGATATCGTATGGTTTTCTTATATATTCGGTCTTTTCGGCAAGTTCGCGATCGTAACTTTCGCCGTAAGACGTTCTGCCGCCGCCGAGCCCCGACGGACGGTCTTCGCCGAACAACAGTTTAAGACTGCGTTCTTTTTCTTTGTTCTTTTTGTCTTTTTCGCTCTTCAGCTCGAAATCGCCGCTGACGCCGAGAATATTCCCGGAGCTGCCGTTGCCCGATAAATCGGAAGAAGAAAATTCGTTATCCGTTTCGGATACGTCCGCTTTTCCGTCGGTGTTTTCGGCAACTTTTGCGTTCGCTTTTTTAGCGGCGGCAACAAGTTTTTTGCGCTTTTTCTCTTCTTTCTTTTCGCGGCGTTCTTCTTTTCTGTCACCCGCGCCCGCAAAATACGCGGTTATGGGCGTTCTGAACAGAAATACCGTGATACCTATAAGAGCGACTCCGCAAAAAACGTAAGTGCCGATAGGCGTAATGAACACGCTGAGCGGATAAACGGGCAACGCGAAAAGCACGCCGCCCGGAGTAACCGTAGAAAAAGACGCGCCGCCGCGGTAACAATAGTCTATATATTGGCTGAAATTGCCGCTCGGACGGTCGAAAACAGTCTGAACGATAATCAGAATAAAAAACGTGTAAAGCACGGCGTAAACAAACAGTGCTTTAAGCGATTCATGCTTTACCTTAAAGCCTATAACGCCCTTTATTCCGAAATATGTTCCCGCGACTAAAAGCGGAAAAGAAACATAACCGAAAACGCCGAGAAGAAACGACCTTACTATAAGCCCGATCTCGCCGAACAGCATGTCTCCCGTAACAAGGCATACGAAAGACAGAACGCACAACAACGCGAACGCCATCGAAAACAGTTCGACCGAAAAGTAGGATTGCAATTTAGTTTTTTCTTTCATCGATCAAACACCCCCGTTCTGCACCGCATAACGCAGCGAAACACATGTAATATCAATGTTTTTATTATAACATAAACAGGCGCGCGTAAGCAAACGTTTTAAGAATGTTTATAACCTAAATTTCAACGGGTTTTTGTCTGCCGTTTATCGCCCGTAAAAGCAATCGGTTTTATGCGATTTTGAAAAAAGCGGCGGTTTAACTTGCTAACAAAAATCGCGTGTGATATAATCGGGCTGTTTTCCGAAAGACACAAACACACAAAAGAAGGGAGCAAAAGGCAAAATGCACAACGCATGGAGAATAATAAAATCGATAGTTTACATACTGGCAGGATGTCTTATAATGACGTTCAGCGAAAAAATGATGGAATATGCCGTAATACTCGTCGGCACGACGATGACGGTGTACGCGATAGAAACTATCGTGGTTTCGATAATCAAAAAGACGGTCCTGCACGAAGACAACGAACTGTTCGAAGGCTTGATTTTAATACTGCTTGCGGTAGTTCTTCTTTTTACCGACAAAAACAATCTTGAAAAAGTTTGCGTTATATGGGCGATATGGTCTATCCTTCGCGAAACCGAAGAAATCAAAGAATGCCTGCACGAAAATTTTCATAAAGAGTTGCATACTTTTTCGCAAACGCTTAACATAATTCATTGCGTAGATTCAGGCGTAATCATCGTTATGTCGTTACTTATGTTGCTCTCGCCGTCGGAAAAAACCGTGCATGCGCATGTAATTCTTTTAGGGCTCGAACTCATTCTGGAAGTGTCGTTCCCGCTTATGAATTCTTTGGTCTTGACCATACTGAAAAAAACACATAAACACGCAGATGATTCTGTCGCCGCGGCGAAAGGAGAATAAGGTGAATTACGATAAAAATTCGGCAAAACATTACGATTATCTGGTCGAATGCGCTAAAAAAGCCGCCGCAAAAACCGAAAACCCCTGCTATACCGCGGATTTGTTATACGCGCTTTGCCGCTATTTTACCGACTGCGGAAAGCCCGCCGCTCATGCCGACGCGCTGTGTAAAAATCTTCTTTCAAAAATAAAGGACTTTGACGAAAACGCCCCCGAAAGCGTAAGACTTTTTGCAAAAGCGGCACGGGCGATTTACGCCTTTTACAAAATATCTTCGGACGAAAACGCGAAAAAATCGGCGGAATGTATTTTTCATATACTCGTAAACGGTTCGGAAGTTTCCGCCGACAAACAAAACAATCCCGCTCTTAAGGAAGAATACTGCGGGGCGATATACGCGGTTTCGGAACTTTATAAGTTCGATAAGGATAAAGCAGTTGATTTCGCAATGAAAAATCTCGCTTTATTAAGCGACGAAAATTATAAGTTTTCAAGCGCGATTTGTGCCGTTAACGGTGCTATAGGGCTACTTAATATATCTCAGATTACCCCAGAACCTTTTCAGATTGTGTTGTTTGCGGCTAAAAAAATCGCGGCGGAAAACAAAAATCTCGACTACACTTTCAACCGCTCTTTTATCGAAGAAAAACCGCTTGCCGATCCTGCCGTAACTTCTTTGCTTATGGCGTTTTATACCGCGCTTTATAAGCGTTGCGGCGACAGGTTTTATTTGTATATGGCGCGCCGCATATGGTTTAACGGAATGCAGTTCTTTTTGAGAAACGGCGGTTTTGTTGGATATAACAACCCGCCCGTTGCTCCCGAAGGAATTTTATCGGTTGCGACTTACGAAGAAAAAACTTTAACGCCGTTATTTACCGAAGGGCTTTGCACATACGAGAAAGATAAAGAACTGTTTGCCGAATACGACGCTCCGGTAAAAAAAGACCCGCGCGGAAGATATATCGTCGACGACAAAGTTTTCGCACGCGAACTGGGCGAATATTTCGGAAGAGATCTTATCGAAATTCCGTCTCTTTTATCGTTCGACGAAGAAACGGCAAAAGGGTTTAAGTTCCGACTGCTCTTTTAATACGCAATAAATTCAGTTTCGAATCAACCCCGATAAAAAAGAAAAACCGACCTATAGGTCGATTATTGAGTAATAAGCAATGATAGCTAAAACCGCCCTGAAAAAACAGGACGGTTTTGTTTTTAATTGTTGAATTATGCGTTCTGAGCGGCGTTGTATTCGTTTCTTAATTCTTCTAAAAGAGATTCGATATCTTTTTCGCCGAGATAAACGGTAGTTTCGTAAACCGACAAAGAGTCGCCGTCTGCAAAAGTAAGATTTAACTTGCCGTCCGCACTGACGCTTACCGAGAAATCGGATACTTTGAAATTGAAAGAAAGAATCTTTCCGTCTTCGGTTTTTTCAAACGTCGGATAGAAGTAAGAATTGCGTATTTCGGCAGGTTTACCGCTTTTCTTGGTGCTGGAATAAACGTCAACCTTTCTCTCTTTGCCGTCGAATACGACTACAAAATAGATATAATCGCTGTCTTTTTCTACGGGCTCGGAATCTTTGGTTTCGTAATAATTATACTTTGCTTTAACGACAAACGTGCCTTTTACAGACGAAACGGCGTAGTCTTCTATTGCCTGACGGACGATTTCGTCTGCCGTGGTGTAAGTATATTCAAAGAAATTGTGCAGATATTCTACGCCGTCTATCTCTACAAGCCTTGTCATTCCGCCGGTGATATACGATCTGAATCTGAAGCCGTCAACGTCGATATAAACATATTCGTAATTTCCGTCTTTGCTCTTTGCAGTGGTATAAGTGAACGGAAGGTTGCTCTTAACGACTTCTTCTTCGGCGGTTTTAAGGCGATAACGCAGATCTACGGTTTGAGAAACGTTATTAAAATCGGCAAAGAAATACAGATATTCGCTGTCTACGGTTAAGTTTTCCTGCTTTTCTTCGTCGTAGTGTTCGTAATAACTCGTCCCCGAATGTTTGCCCGTTATGTGCTGAAGGTCATAAGGAATGTAATCGAGCGTTTTGCCGACCTTGGTCTGAACGTAACTTAAATCCTGCTTATCGGAAACTTTTTTGTACTGAATGGAACTCGATTCGATATGAATGCAACCGGAACTAATTTTAGGCGTTCCGTAGTTAAGCTGTTTTTCGGTTGAAAGGTATCCGAGTTTAGTCGTTCCGTTACCGAGCGGATCTGTTCTGTACTCTATAAACTGGTACTTGCCGGGGTTATCGGTATCTTCTATAAAAGAAACGCGAAGCTCGGTGCAGGCAAGTTCGTTTTCGTTATCGCCGTAAACACGGAACCCCGTTCCGTCTTCTTTTATAACAAGATACTCCACTATTTTATCGCGCTCGAGAATATCTATTGCCGAACCGGACGAATCCTGCCCGTAGGTCTTACGCGTAAGTTGGTACGTTCCGCAAATGTCGGATATTTTTCCGCTTACCGTCTGATAACATGCGGTAAACTGGAAGAATGCAGTAACTATTACCCCCATTAAAGCAATGGAAGTCAATCTTTTAATAAATGTTTTCACCTTTACTCTCCTTTTATGCTGCGCTTTTCGAAGTAATCGATTACAACAACCGCTACCCCGCATGCGCCGGCAAAACATATTAAGGGACGACTTTCCCTTTGTGTACCTTTATTATAACATACATATTATGTTTTGTCTACCGTTTTTTGTTTTTTCTTTCACATTCTTATTATAATTTTCACCCAGCTTTAACAAATATATCTGAATTTGTTGATTTTCGACAGAAAAAAACGACGAATTATTGTTTCGCCGCTTTGGTGTTTTTATTGTATTCCGTTGTTACATCAGCCCATTACTATTATATGTTATATGGGTGTATGCGCTATACGCGTGCGTTTACCCGGGGTACAATTATATGATTGAGTTATATGCTTGTACATTGTGATATAACACATTATTATGTAACGCTTAACTATGTAACCCGCTGTAGATACACTCTGCTTGTACCCGACCATTTATTTTGACGGGTCGATATTTTCGAAAACGATATTATGCCCCATTCCGTAAGCGATACGCTTGCGCTCTTCGGTATTTATCGTCCAACGCATTACGGGAAGTTTGGTTTTTATGGGAAACTCTTCAATAACGTAATTTATGAAATCGGGTTTAGAAAGAAAGTTAAGCAGAAGTTTTCTAACGACGACGTATTTCGGATAAGGCAGCATACCACGTTTTACGCCGCCCAACTGTCCGCGAAGAAATTCGGGGCGCCGTTTTCTTATCCTTTGCATTATAAAAGGATCGAAAGACTGAACGGCAAATTCCCCTTTGTAGTTATCGAGAAGCTCAACCACTTTTTTTTCTATGCCGCTCTTTTTGCCGTCGCGCTGCTGTTTGATTTCGATAAGGAGCGGAGTTCTTCCGTCTACAAAATCGAGAAATTCCTTAAAAGTCATAACGCCGTCCTGCGTGCCGCAGATTTTAAGCGCGCGCACTTCTTCGAGCGTCATATCCCATATAAGTTTATCTACGCCGGTAACGCGCTTTACGTTATCGTCGTGAAAACAGACAAGTTCGCCGTCTTTGGTGAGTTGAACGTCCATTTCTATAGGATAGCCCTTTTCTATAGCCCGGGCATACGCCGTGCGCGTATTCTCGCCCGCTCCGTTACCATGAAGCCCGCGATGAGCGATAGGCAGGTTAATTATCCAACTGTCCGCAGGAACTCTGCTTTTCATAAAACATCTCCTTTGTAACGTTGCAATTTTCCGTTTTACGGCATTCTTTATGCTTATGCGGAAAGAATGAATCGCAGAAAACACAACGCTAGGGATTCCATTCGTCATCACTAACTATTTTTGCGGGAACAAATCGGTTTTTGCTGTGTTAAACTCCCATCAATGTACGGTCAAGTACTATTTCGGTCGTTTGCCTTGCAAAAACCGAACCGCGAGCGGCGATTTCTTGTCCGCAAAAATGCGCAGCACCGAAAAGAGCGTATTTTTAGATGATTTTTTACGAGCGCAAAGGATGCCGTACTGGCGTACTGCGCCTGAGCGGTCGTGAAAAAGGGCTAAAAAGCCGCCTTTTCGGAAATTAGTGATAAGAAATGGAATCCCTATCATTATACAACAAATATAAACCACTTGCAAACGTTTGATTATTCTTTGAAAAAAATATATAATAATAAATACTCCGATTGCGTTTTTCGGTCGGGGTAAACTAATCATCGGTGAAAAATATGGCAAGACAGAAAAAAGAGCATGTACGCAATTTTTGCATAGTAGCGCACATAGACCACGGAAAATCTACCCTGGCGGACAGACTGATCGAAATGACCGGTCAGGTAAGTTCGCGCGAAATGGAAGATCAACTTCTCGATTCTATGGATCTCGAGCGCGAACGCGGAATAACGATTAAACTTACGCCGGTTACCATGTTCTACACGGCAAAGAACGGCGAAGAATATAAATTCAATCTGATTGACACCCCGGGTCACGTCGACTTTTCGTACGAAGTATCGCGTTCGCTCGCCGCGTGCGAAGGCGCGATTTTAATTGTCGACGCAACGCAGGGAATAGAAGCTCAGACTCTTGCCAACTGCTATCTCGCGCTCGACAATAATCTTGAAATTATGCCCGTAATAAATAAAATCGATCTTGCGGGCGCAAGACCCGACGAAGTTGCCAAAGAAATAGAAGACGTAATCGGTCTTGACGCTTCCGACGCGCCGAGAATTTCGGCAAAGAACGGAACAAACGTCGATCAGGTGCTTGAAAACATAGTAAAAGTTATCCCCGCACCCGAAGGCGACGACGAAGCACCGCTTAAAGCGTTGATTTTCGATTCGTATTACGATAATTTCAAAGGCGTTATCTGCTTTGTAAGAATTAAAGACGGTACGGTTGCCGCGGGCGACAAGATACGCACTTATATGTCGGACAAGCAGTTCGAAGTAACCGAAGTAGGAACGTTCTCGCCTAAACTTACGCCGAGAGCGCGCCTGTATTCGGGCGACGTAGGCTATATAGCCGCAAGTATCAAAAGCGTTGAAGACACCAACGTGGGCGACACCATTACTCTTGTGGATAACCCCGCCCCCGAGCCGCTGCCCGGTTATAAAAAAGCACTGCCCGTAGTGTTTTCGGGCGTGTATCCGCTTGACGGATCCAAGTTCAACGACCTGAAAGAAGCGTTGCTTAAGCTCAAACTGAACGACGCCGCGCTTTCGTTCGAACCCGACAACTCCGTTGCTTTAGGCTTCGGCTTCCGCTGCGGCTTTTTAGGGCTTCTGCACATGGAAATCGTGCAGCAGCGAATAGAGCGCGAATTCGATCTCGATATAATCACGACGACGCCCGGCGTTTCGTATAAGGTATATAAGACCGGCGGACAGATGGTTATAGTAAACAACCCAACTAAACTACCCGATCCGTCCGAAATAGACTATATAGAAGAGCCTGTAATCAAGGCAAGCATTTACAGCCCGCCCGACTATATCGGCGCGATAATGGATTTGTGCGTTGAAAAACGCGGCGAGCTCATTACCATGAACTATATCGACGAAAAACGCGTTTGTCTGCTGTATAAGCTGCCGCTGAACGAAATCATTTTCGACTTTTTCGACAGTCTTAAGTCGCGCACACGCGGATACGCTTCGCTCGACTACGAACTGAGCGGATATCAGACAAGCGAACTGGTAAAACTCGATATGTACCTTAACGGCGAAATTTGCGACGCGCTTTCGGTTATCGTTCATAAAGACAAAGCGTACGCGCGCGGCAGAGCGATTGCCGAAAAACTTAAAGAAGTTATTCCCCGTCAGATGTTCGAAATACCCGTGCAAGCGGCTGTCGGCGGAAAAATCATCGCCCGCGAAACGGTCAAGGCACTCCGCAAAGACGTTCTTGCCAAGTGCTACGGCGGCGATATAACGAGAAAGAAGAAACTTCTCGAAAAGCAAAAAGAAGGCAAAAAGAAGATGCGTAAACTCGGTACGGTGGAAATTCCGTCCGAAGCGTTTATGTCGATACTTAAAATCGATTCTTCGGATAAGTAACCTTTTAAGACGAATGCCGCGTTGTAGCGTAACGGCGACGGTAAAAACGCCCGGCAAAACTGCGGCATAGCGGATAAAAAGCGGCGATAATCGACTTATAGCCCGACTTTTTAGATTTTTTAGGAGAACAAATGGCAGGAATTTATATTCACATACCGTTCTGTAAACAGAAATGCACCTATTGCGATTTTGCTTCTTACCCGAACGAAATCGGCAAGGCGGAAGGATATTTCGCGTGCCTTATAAAAGAACTTAATTCACGCGCGCAGGAACTTAAAGGCAGGACTTTCGACACAGTTTATTTCGGCGGCGGCACTCCGTCTTTTGTGGACGCAAAACTTATAGGCGCGGTAATGAATCAGATACGAAAAAACTTCGAACTGTCTACCGGCGCGGAAATCACGATCGAGATTAACCCCGGCACGTTAACGCCCGAAAAACTTGCCGTATACGACGCGGTAGGCATAAACAGATACAGCCTTGGGCTTCAGTCTGCCGACGACGACAGACTTTTAAGCCTTAACCGTATTCACACGGCGGAAGATTTTAAGTACTGCGCAAAGCTTCTTAAGGGCAGAAATTTCAGTGCGGACGTGATGATCGGGCTGAAAGATCAGAAAAAAGAAGAAGTAGAGCGCACGATTAACCTTGCGTCGGACGGCGGGGCAAGCCATATTTCGGTTTACGCGCTCACACCCGAAGAAGGCACGCCGATGTTCTCGGTTTACTTAAACGGCGAACTGCCGGGCGAAGACGAGACTGCCGACCTTTACGACTACGCGCGCGGACTGCTTAAAGAAAAAGGCTTTTACCGCTACGAAGTTTCTAACTTTGCAAAACCCGGGTACGAATCGCGCCATAACCTTAACTACTGGCGGCGGGGCGAATACATAGGTCTGGGCGTTGCCGCGTCTTCTTGCATAGACGACAGACGTTTTACCAATACCGAAAGCATTGACGAATACGTTCACTGTCTGCTGCACGATAAATATGCCGAAATCTCGTCAGAACAGATTACGGGCGACGATAAAAAAGCCGAATTTATCATGCTTGCGTTAAGAACGACCGAAGGCATTCGTCTTGAAAAGTATAAACGCCTTTTCGGCACCGACTTTACGTCCGACTATAAAAAAGAGTTAGCCGACCAGCGGGATTATCTTGATATATCGGACGACAGAGTGCGCATTAAAGACGAATATCTTTACGTTCAGAACCATATCATTATCCCCTTTTTACGCTGAAAATATACTGCGCGACAAAAATTTTTTGTTGTTGTCGATGTAAAAAAATACATAAAAAGACCGCCTATAAGTCGATTATCGCAACTTTGGCGGTCTTTTTCTTATTTAATTATAAAACTTATGTTTAGTCGAATAATCGACCTATAGCCCGACTTTTCCGTTTTTTATATTTCTGCAAAAAGCAACGGGCGTTTTCGACTCATACTTTAACCGACATATCGCGTTTTTTTCGTTTGTAAACGATAATGAAAGCGATAAGCCCCGCAAAGGCGGTCATTATCCACGAAATGGGATACGACCATATGACGAACATGTAGTCGGGTTTGAGCGGGAACACAAAATAAACCCAGATTATTCTGAACACGCATGTACCGATTAAAACTATAACCATCGGCAAGACCGAACTGCCTATTCCGCGCATCGAGCAGTTAAGCACGTCCATTATTCCGCACAGGAAATATGTGCCTAAAAACAAAATCATTCGGTTGAACGCAACTTCTTCCGCCATCGAGTTTTTAGTGTAAAGACCTATGAAAAAATCGTGGAACAAAAGTATAATTCCGCCGCCGACAATGCCTACGCCCGCAGCGGTAAGCACGCACTGAGTAACCGATTTTTTAATGCGCTCGAAATTGTTTGCGCCGTAGTTCTGCCCCACAGCCGTAACCGCAGTGTTGGCAACGGCGTTCATCATAGTGTAAACAAAACCTTCGAGTTCGCGCGCGGCGGTATTGCCCGCTATCGTCACTTCGCCGAAACCGTTGATCGTCTTTTGAATAATAACGTTGGAAAGAGCGAACAGCGAGTTCTGCAGCCCCGACGGAATGCCGAGCATAAGTATTCTTTTAAGCGTTTTGCCGTAAATTCTTATTTTTTTGACTTCGAGTTTTACAAAACCTTTGTTTTTTACAAGCGCAATCATTACGAGTACGCATGAAACGGCTTGCGAAGCGATCGTTGCGTAAGCGACGCCCGCAACGCCCATATCGAACACGAGAACGGTTATAAGGTTGACCGCGACGTTCAACAGCCCCGCGCCCGCAAGGAATATAAGCGGACGAATGGTATCGCCCGTGGCGCGTAAGATAGCCGCGCCGAAGTTGTATAACAGATTGAATATCGCGCCGCAGAAATAAATGTTCAGATATTCTTCGGCGTGCGGCATACAATTTTCGGGCGTATCCATAAGTTCGAGCATCTGTCTGCAAAAAATCAAGCCGAAAACGGTAATTATCGCGCCCGAAATAATTGCAAGCGGCACGGACGTACTCATTATGCGCGAGCCTTCTTCGTCGTTTTTCGCGCCGTATGCGTTAGACATCGCTATGCCCGCACCCATCGAAAGCCCTATAAAAAAGTTAACGATAAGCGTTACAAGACTTGCCGTCGAGCCGACTGCCGAAAACTCGGTCTGCCCCACAAACGAACCTACGACTATCATGTCGGCAGTACTGAAAAGCAGTTGCAAAACGCCGGTAGCCATAAGCGGTACGGCAAACCGCAAAATGTTCGGAAATAATTTACCCGTCGTCATATCGATCTCACGGGATTTTAATGCCTTGGATAATCCTTTCATTTATTCAAATATACTGTATAAAAAATCGGGCGCAAATGAAAATTCGCTCCCGATTACAGAGCCTTATTAAAAATTCGTTTTAAGCGACTTAATGCGCCACCGAAAACCGATGACGCATTTATGTTCGCTATTCTGCCCTGTTTCGAAACGAAATCAGGCAGTTAAATTACCATTGCAGCCGAAACTGCGGTTAACCGAATCAGTTAAGTTCGGTAACGGGACCCGCTTTAACGAGAGCCTTGCCGTGTTCGTTGGTTTCGTACTTAACAAAGTTCTTAACGAATCTGCCAGCGAGATCTTTAGCCTTTGCTTCCCAAACGGACGCGTCTGCATAAGTGTCGCGCGGGTCGAGAATTGCAGGGTCAACGCCGGGCAGTTCGGTAGGTACTTCGAAGTTGAAGTAAGGAATGGTCTTGGTGGGCGCTTTGTTGATCGCGCCGCTTAAGATTGCGTCGATGATACCGCGGGTATCTTTAATGGAGATACGTTTGCCGGTTCCGTTCCAGCCGGTGTTTACAAGATATGCCTTAGCGCCGCTCATCTTCATCTTCTTAACGAGTTCTTCTGCATATTTGGTCGGATGCAGTTCAAGGAACGCCTGACCGAAGCAAGCCGAGAAGGTCGGGGTGGGTTCGGTTATGCCGCGTTCGGTACCAGCAAGTTTAGCGGTGAA
>CAKQXZ010000003.1 GCA_934292955.1 uncultured Clostridia bacterium | reverse complement strand
ACTGCGTTTTGAGTGTTTGCGGAAAAGGGCTAAAAAGCCGCCTTTTCGGTAATTAGTGATAAGGAATGGAATCCCTAAGGACTAAATTTTCAAAATGGCATTCAAAATAAAAAAGAAAATATCGCCCTTTCAAACCATATTGCTCGGTTTTGCGGGAATAATATTATTCGGCAGTCTGTTATTGACTTTTCCGTTCGCATCGAAAAGCGGCGAATGGACTCCGTTTATAAATGCATTATTCACGGCTACGTCGGCAACGTGCGTTACGGGGCTTATCGCATACGATACGGCAACCCACTGGTCGATTTTCGGTCAGATCGTAATTTTGCTGCTAATTCAGATCGGCGGGCTGGGCATAATAACCATAGCGGTGTCTTTCGCGCTGCTGACGGGCAAAAAAATCGGTCTGTTCACGCGCAACACAATGAAAGAAGCTATTTCCGCGCCCAACGTCGGCGGAATAATCGGCTTAACAAGGTTTGTAATCAAAGGCGTGTTTATCGTCGAAGCGATAGGCGCGGTGCTGTTGTCTTTTGTTTATTGCAAAGATTACGGCGCATACGGAATATGGCTTGCGATATTCCATTCTGTTTCGGCATTCTGCAACGCGGGGTTCGACCTGATGGGCGACAAAACGGGACAGTTCTCTTCGCTTACGGGCTACGCCGCGCAACCGCTTGTAAACGTCGTTATAATGTTGCTTATTATTGTCGGCGGCATCGGCTTTATGACGTGGAAAGACGTCGTCGCGCATAAATTCCATATAAAAAAGTATCGTTTTCAGACAAAACTTATACTTATAACAACGGCATTTCTTATCGTTCTGCCTGCGCTGTACTTCTTTTTCTTCGAGTTCGGCGATAAACCTGTCGGTGAAAGAATACTTTTATCGCTCTTTCAGACGGTATCGCCCAGAACCGCGGGGTTTAACACATGCGACCTTACGGGCTTGTCGGGCGCGGGGATAGCGGTAACCATATTCCTTATGCTTATCGGCGGCGCTTCGGGTTCTACGGCGGGCGGAATGAAAATGTCCACTTTTGCCATTCTTATCGCTTCTGCGTTATCGGTATTTCACAGGCGCAAAAGCGTAACCGTTCTTAAACGGCGTATCGAAGACGACACGGTCAAAAACGCCGCGGCTATCGCGGTAATGTATATAGCGTTGTTTCTGTTTGTAGGCGTAACAATCAGTCTTATAGAAAATCTGCCGTTGTCCGCATGTCTTTTCGAATCGGCTTCCGCAGTCGCAACGGTGGGGCTTACGCTCGGAATAACGCCGTCGCTGTCGGTCGTGTCAAAAATATTGCTGATTGCGTTAATGTATTTCGGCAGAGTGGGCGGTTTAACGCTCGTTTACGCAGCATTAAAAAACAACAATGCCGACGAAGGCATTCTTCCCGCGGAAAAAATCGCGGTCGGCTAAAAATGCTATTGCTGCAAATTCCGTTTAGCCGATTAAATCTGCAAAACGGAATTTCTATGGAGATAATATGAAAAAGAAATCGGTTTTACTTATCGGTCTTGGCAGATTCGGCATGCATATTGCCGCAAAACTCAACGAAATGGGGCACGATGTTATGGCGGTAGACCGTCAGGAAGAACGGCTCAATAAGGTAATGCCTTTCGTCACGAACGGGCAGATAGGCGATTCTACAAGCGAAGAATTTTTGTCCGAACTTGGCGTAAAGCATTACGACGTATGTATCGTCGCAATCGGCGGCGATTTTCAAGGCTCGCTCGAAACTACAAGTCTGTTAAAGGAAATGGGCGCAAGGCGCGTAATTTCCCGTGCCGAGCGCGACGGTCAGGCAAAGCTTTTATTGCGTAACGGCGCGGACGAAGTGGTTTTCCCCGAAAAAGAGCTTGCCGTGTGGACTGCTATCCGTTGTTGTTCCGACTCCATTCTCGATTACACCGAAATCGGTTCGTCATGTTCCATTTTCGAAATAGCCGTGCCTAAAATCTGGGTGGGTAAAAGTGTGTCCGAAATAGGGGTAAGAAGAAAATACCAGCTTAATATCGTCGCGGTCAAAGAAGGCGATAGAACCATCGTCGATTTTTCGCCCGACGAACCGCTTACCGAAAAGCAGACTCTGCTTATTTTCGGCAATTTCGACGGAATAAAAAAGATAATTCACTTCTGATAAATTTTGTTTTTTTGATTCCAATATGCCGATAATCGACTTATAGCGCGACTTTTCTATAAAAAACGACCATGCATACGGCATGGTCGTTTTTATAAAGATAAAAAGTTTTTATTCTGCGTCGGTCTTGCTTACGAAACTGCCGCAGCAAGTGCAGCCTTTTTCGGAGCAGCAAACGCAAATGGCGTTCTTTTCGCAAAGATGTCCGTCGCGGTTAAAACTGCAGTCGCAAACGTTACAGTTGATTTTCTGATTAAATTCGTTGTTCATAATTTGATCTCTCCTTTGCCGTATGCTGATATTCGGCAACAATTATTATGTCCCGCGCTTTCCGAAAATATGCAATTTTGCCATAGTTGCCATATAAATTTTTTTCAATGTGAAAGAAGAGTGTAATAGTGTGAATTTATGTTTCACGGGGCGGAAAATCGGGCATTTCGGTTGACAAAATATACCGTTTTAATTATAATTTCATAGGAAAATATGAGCGTAATTCAAACGCGCGTGTAAGGCGTTAAATTATAAGGAGAAGATATGAAAGTTATTCTTTTGGCAGACGTAAAAGGAACGGGCAAAAAAGGCGAAATCAAAGAAGTAAGCGACGGGTACGCACGCAACTGTTTAATTAAGAAAGGGCTTGCTAAAGAAGCGACCGCAGTCGAAGTGAACAGTCTTAAAATCAAGCAGGAAGCGGAAGAATTCCACAGACAGGAAGAAATAGCCCGTCTTAAAGATATTGCCGCAAAAGTTAAAAACGCGGTAGTCGTATGCAAGGTGAAAGCGGGCGAAAAGGGCAAAATTTTCGGCAGCGTTACTTCGCAGGAAATCTGTTCCGCGCTTAACGCAAACGGCTATGCGGTAGAAAAGAAGATGATTCTTCTTCCCGAACCGATCAAGACTTTAGGCGTTTATACCATCGAAATCAGATTTATGGCGGGCGTTTCGTCCAAAGTATGCGTAAAGGTCGAAGCAAGCGAATAATCTGATACGGCAGGATATAAAAACAGACAGTCTTAAATCGTTTAAGGGGAAGTAAAGTGATCAAAAAGGACATAATACACGAAGATATTGCTTGCGTGCCGAGCGTAGACGACGGTAAACCTATCGAAATGAACGCTGCGGCAGAGCAAGCCGAAAAAGAACTTGAAAAGATCGCCCCCGTCGACGAAGGCAAGGCGCTCAAGACGAAAAAAACCAGCAAAAGTTTTGCTTTTACGCTCATTTTCGTACTTGTAAACGTCGTTGCCGTCTTGTTCACGGCGTTTCTCGAATTCAAGGGCGAAGATAAACCGCAGGGCTTCGGCTCGGCGTTTAACATTTACATCAAAAATTACTGGTGGCTTATCGGCGCGTTTTTGATGTTTATCGTTTATAACGCGGCGCAGGCGTTAAAAAGGCGTTTGTTTCTTAAAACCACGCTAAAAAAAGACCTGCCGCTTATCAGTATGAACGCCGTGCTGTTGTGCAAGTATTACGACAATATCACGCCGTTAGGCTCGGGCGGTCAGCCGTTCGAAATTTATTATTTAAGAAAAAAAGGCATTCCCGTAGGCGTTGCTTCGGGCGTTCCGCTCGTTTGTTACGCGCTTGACCGTATCGCATACGTTATAGTCGCGCTCACGGTCATGATAGCCTACGGTTTCGGCGATATCACTACCGTACTTAAAGTGCTTTGCGTAATAGGTCTTGTCGTCAACGCGGCAATTCCCGTCGCGCTCGGTTTCTTTACTTTGCTCCCCGCGACTGCCGAAAAGATTGCGGGTTTTGTAGCAAAAATATTCAAGTTTCTGCACCTTACCAAAGATGCCGAAACATTCAAACACAAAACTACCGACAGTATCGTCGAATACGCCGAATGTATCAGATACTTCGTTAAAAAGTCCAAAGCGCGCATGCTTTTGGGGCTTTTGCTTTCGCTTTTATCGTTCGTCGCGCTGTATTCCATGCCCTATTTTGTTATAAAAATGAGCGGCACGGCAAACGTCGGCTGGTGGAATATCTTCTGCCTTACCGTAATTTGTTATACCACGGTCACTATGTTGCCCACCCCCGGTAACTCGGGCGGCGCCGAAGTATCGTTCCGTTCCATTTTTGCAAGTTACATTGCGGGCGGTACGCTCTTCTGGGCGATAATGAGCTGGAGATTTTTCTGCTATTATCTTTCCATTCTGGTCGGTCTTGTGCTTATCATTTCGCAGTCGGCGTATAAGTTCACCAAAAAAGGCAAAGCCGAAAGGGCGCGCGCAAACAAACTGTTCGCCGAAGGCGTTATTCGCCCCAAAGCCGAAGACCGCGTAAAAGCGGCAGAACAGGCAGAAGCTGCGCAACTTGCCGGGCAAGCCGAACAGATTGCCGAACAAACTGCGCAACTTGCAGAACAGGTCGAACAGATCGCCGAGCAGGTCGCCGAAAAAGGGCAAGCTCAGCCCACGCCGAGCGTTTCGGACGATATCGGTTATATGCCCGTTATCGGTAACGCAACCGCAATAACCATTCACGATGCATACGACACTATAACGACCGAAACCATAATCAACGAAGAGAAAGACGAGCTTTCGCCCGAACATGTCGTTACCGTCGGCGCAGAGCCTGTAATTCAGGTCAAAGCGGTTATTTCGCCTAAAGAAGGCTTGAAAGTCACCGAAGTAAGCGACGGCGCAACAGACGACTCAGCCGCCGAAAAAGCGGTTGAAGAAGAAAACGCAAACGTTTCCGAAAGCGTAGCCGAACCCGTAGCGGAGCAGATGGCGAACGAAACAAACGTTATCGGCGAAGCCGCAAAGGCAATCTCCTCCGATCCTACCGAAACGGAAACCGCCGAAACTTCGGACGATGCGCTTGCGGAAAAGGAAACTCGGTCCGCCCTGAAAAGCGAAACGGCGGCAACTTCTTCCGAAACTACGGCAACCGAAGAGCAAAACTGACACAAACCATAATATAAACCAAAACCCGGCGAGATTTTGTTCCCGTCGGGTTTTTATATGTCGTTTTATTTAATTTTTATCGGAAAAATCAAAAACCACTTTGCCGTTATCGAGTTTAAGTCGTGCGGTGAATTTTTTATTGTCTTTCGAAGTAAACGCAAGCGGATCTGTTTTTTCCCCGTTAAGAATTTTTTGCGCGTCCGTAAGATTGATTTTTGCACCCAGAATGTTCGCGCCTATAGAAAATTTGCAGCCGTCTTTATAACCCGAACAGTTATAGCCGTACTTGCCTTTAGTCACGTTTTTGCCGCAAAGGGGGCATTTACCCGCAACGTCGCCGTAATAGCCGGTATTTTCTTTTTTATCGGTAACAAAAATCTCGTTAATCTCGCGTTTAGCCATTTCTACGCTGTCGTCAACCGTCATTTCGCCGCGATAAACTTTTTTCAACGCCTGACCGAGTTGACTTGTTTTATATTTGTCCATGGCTATCTGCATATCTTTAAGCCGCTCTATAAGATATCTGCCTTCGCGTTCTATCGAATAAACGTCCTTTTTCAAAGAGATATAGCCGTTCTTTTTGGCGTTTTCTATAATGCCCGTGCGGGTTGCTTCGGTCCCCAGTTCAAGTCCCTTAAAAATCGCCTTGTAATCGTCATCGTCGTTGTCTTTATCGGCTTTTTCGTTCTTGAACGGGTTTTTAAGATAGTTGTTAAGCGTTTCTATCGTGTATCTGCGGGGCGGGGTAGTCTGCTTTTCTTCGGGGTGAAAGTTTATGTTTACCGTATCGCCTTTATTAAGCGCGGGCAGAATTTTGTCTTTCTTTTCGCTCCCGTCGTACTTTGTCCAACCGGGTTGAACTATAACCGTGCCTTTAAGCGTATAGTCTTCTTTTCCGCCGAGCGAAATGGTAAGTTCGGTCTTTTCGGCAATGCATTCTTCGTTGCAGAAAACTGCGGCGAAACGCCTGATAATCGACGTATAGACCAACTTTTCGTCGGGCGAAAGGCTGTCTTTATCGGGAATTTTATATGTCGGGGTTAATGCCGAGTGCGACTCTATTTTCGAATCGTCGAATATGCTTTTTTTATCCTTAAAGCATACGTCGTAGCCCAATTTTTTAACGCCCGCAAGAATCTGCTTTATTCTGTCTTTTTCGTTTGTCGCAAGATACTCCGAGTTTGTTCTCGGGTAACTGATATATCCGTTTTCGTAGAGTTTCTGCGCGGCGGCAAGACTGCGTTCCATGGTCATTTTATACTTTTTGCCAAGGTAGTTCTGCAGTTTGGTAAGCGAATACAGTTTGCCTGCGTTCATCGTTTCTTTCGCCGTCTTTTTGTCGGTTACGGTGGCGGGCAGTTTGTTCATGCGTTCGCAACAGATTTCGGCTTTATGCTTGTTGTCTTTATCGAATTTATATGAAGATACGAGTTCGACCGCTTCGCCGTTTGTCTTTTCTTTGGAAACGAGTGCGTAATATATCTGCGGCGTAAAGTTTTCTATTTCAAGTTCGCGGTCGTAAATAGTCTTTACAATCGGCACTATAACGCGCCCCACTCTTAAAAGCGAGCCTGTTTTAAGGGTTACAAGCCGCGTTAAATTAACGCCGTAAAGCCAGTCGATATACGTCCGCGCAAATCCTTCGTCGGCAAGATTGTCGTATTCGGTTTCGGGTTTCATTTCTGAAAACGCCTTTTTAACCGTCTGCGGAGTCTGATCGGGCAGCCACAGTCTGTAAAAGGGTTTTTCGCCGTCAAGCGCGTTTATTACGCACAGTCGCACGATTATTTCGCCTTCTCTGTCCGAGTCGCCCGCATTTACAATCTGCGTTACGTCGGGGCGGTTAATAATGCGTTTTATCGTTTCAAACTGTTTTTTTATGCCGTCGTCACCCGATTTCAGCCTGAATCTGAACGAAGACGGAAAGCAGGGCAGATTATCCATCGTCCAACGCTGTTTTTGTCCGTTTGCGCTCTTTTCCGCGGTCAGATTTTCAGAATAATCTTCTATATCCGCAAGCGAAAACAGATGCCCGAACGCCCAGGTGACAATATAGTCGTCGCTTATAAAATATCCGTCTTTTTTGTTCATAACTCCGAGCCCCGCAACGATATTGCGCGCAAGGCTGGGTTTCTCGGCAATAATGGCTATCATAAACTCATTATATATCTTTTCTGGTTATAAGTCAAAAATTAAACGCCGTCGGCGCGATAAACCGTCCGGTAATATAAAAATTCGCCGCGCCGCTTGATTTATCGGCGTTGTTATGATATAATACGGTTATAAAAGACGATAAAGGAGAGATATAATGAAATACACTTCGGCAGAAGCCGCAAAATTATTAAGAAGTCTTAAAGAAGAGTTAGCCGCGCTCAACGCCCTGCAGGACAGAAGCGCAGAGTTTATAGCCGCCGTCGGCGAAGATATCGAAGGCGTAAGACCGCAGTATGATTTTCTTGAAACGCAAGTAAAAATCGACGAACTGCAAAAGAAAATAAGAACGGTCAAGCACGCGCTCAACGTGTTCAACAGCACGACCGTAATTCCCGATTTTAATATGACTATCGACGAAATGCTCGTTTACATTCCGCAGCTCACTTCAAGAAAGTTAAAACTTTCTTACATGACCGCAAAATTGCCCAAATCGCGTGAGCAGGGCAACGTACGCGCAGGCGTAATCGACTACAGATATCTCAATTACAATCTGACCGACGCCGAAAACGAATATAAAAGAATAGACGCTCTGCTTTCTAAAGCGCAGACGGCGCTCGATCTCATAAACTCCACGGCAACCCTTAATATCGACCTATAAGTCGATTATCGGTACATAAAACGCTAAATCGGGCGTATTTTACGCTTTGATTTTTTCCGTCCCCCGAAAAAAAATTTTGATTTCTAAGTAGAATCCGTTCTATCGCGTTCTTGTTCATAAGTGAATGTTTTCCGTTATTCTTTTGTTATTTGTTATAGTTAACGTTCACCGTCATTTTGTCAATATAGTATTTTTTTAACTTTCGGGGGTAAAAACTTCCCGCATTTATGCGGGCGCGGGCGAAGTTCCTTTTCGGTTTCAACCCGTATTTTTTTATGGGATTTTGTTTGTTATCGCAAGGTAACAGGCAAAATCTTTTTTAATTATACGGTAAAGGACATATACGCTGAATGTATTTTATATAAATCTTCTCGAATCGCGCAGAAAGCATAATTAAAAATATAATTTCGTGCAGCCGGATATTAAAAAAACCGAAATATTTTTTTCGTAAAACACTTGACAAATGTCCGCCGCTGTTATATAATATTAGCAGTCTTAAAGGAAGAGTGCTAACACACATACGGCAAGACTGCCAACGGATAATAAATCCGCGGCGGTTTATAAAGCGAGTGTAAAGCGCAGAATATTTAAGGCTTAAAAAACATAGGAAGGAGCAAATTATGAACGAAGAAAAATATACGCAAAAAGCACTTTCGGCGTTACAGGAAGCGCAAAATACTGCTCTTGCCGATAATCATCAAGAGATAAAGGAAGAGCATCTTTTAAGCGCGTTATTAGCAGATAACGGGCTTATAGGCGGACTTTTGAAGCCGATGTCCGTCGACGTGGCGGCTTTGAAGCGCGAAACCGAAACATATCTTAACGGATTGCCGCAGGTATCGGGCTCGGGCGCGAACGTATATATAGGAAACGAACTGGCAAAAGTGTTAGCCGTAGCCGAAAAACTTGCCAAAGATAACGGCGACGGATTTATCGGAGTGGAGCATTTGTTCCTTGCTACAATAAAAAATCCGTCCGAGTTTATCAAAAATCTTTTCCGCAAGTACGGTATAACCGAAGCGGCTTTCAACCGCGAACTTAAAAAAGTGAAGACCGCACCCAACACGGCGGATAACCCCGAAGATACTTACGACGCACTCAAAAAATTCGGCGACGACCTTGTCGAACGAGCTAAGAGCGGCAAACTCGACCCCGTTATCGGTCGTGACGAAGAAATCAGAAACGTCATAAGAATTCTTTCGCGTAAGACCAAAAACAACCCCGTGCTGATAGGCGAGCCGGGCGTAGGTAAAACGGCTATCGTCGAAGGCTTGGCAAAACGTATCGTAGACGGCGACGTCCCCGAAGGCTTGAAAAACAAACACATTTTCGCTTTGGATATGGGCGCGCTGATCGCGGGCGCGAAGTACCGCGGCGAGTTCGAAGAAAGACTTAAAGCGGTGTTGAACGAAGTCAAAAAACAGGAAGGCAAAATGCTGCTGTTTATCGATGAACTGCACACGATAGTGGGAGCCGGCAAAACCGAAGGCAGCATGGATGCCGGCAACCTGTTAAAACCGATGCTTGCGCGCGGCGAACTGCATTGCATCGGCGCGACTACGCTCGACGAATACACCAAATATATAGAAAAAGACCCCGCGCTCGAACGTCGTTTCCAGCCCGTAACCGTCGATCAGCCTACCGTCGAAGACACGATTACCATTCTTCGCGGACTTAAAGAACGTTACGAAATATTCCACGGCGTGCGTATACACGATAACGCGCTCGTCGCGGCTGCAACCCTTTCCGACCGTTACATTACCGACAGATTTTTGCCCGACAAAGCCATCGACCTTGTAGACGAAGCGTGCGCAATGTTAAGAACGGAAATCGACAGCATGCCCACCGAAATGGACGTTATTTCCCGTCGTATCATTCAGTTGCAGATGGAAGAACTCGCGCTTTCCAAAGAGAGCGACCGGCTTTCTCTCAGCCGTCTTGAAGGCGTGCGTAAAGAACTTGCCGAAAAGCGCGCGGAGTTCAACGAACTTAAAACCCGTTGGGAAAACGAAAAGAAAGAAATCGACGGCGTTAAAAAGTTCAAAGAAGAAATCGATAAAACCAATATCGAAATCGAATCGGCAAAACGTCGCGGCGATTACGAACGCGCGGCAAAGCTGCAGTACAGCGAGCTTCCCGCGTTAAAGAAAAAACTTGCCGAAGAAGAAAAGAAAACTTCCGAAAGCGGCAACGACCATCTGCTCCGTAACGAAGTGACTGCAGACGAGATCGCTCAGATCGTATCCAAATGGACGTCCATTCCCGTGACCAAACTTATGGAAAGCGAAAAGCAGAAACTTCTTAAACTTGCCGATAAACTTCACGAAAGAGTTATCGGTCAGGACGAAGCGGTCGAAAGCGTAGCGCAGGCGATTATGCGTTCGCGTGCCGGCATCTCAGACGAAAACAGACCGATCGGCTCGTTCTTGTTCCTTGGCCCTACGGGCGTAGGTAAAACCGAACTTGCCAAAACGCTTGCCGAATATCTGTTCGACGACGAGCACAACATGATAAGAATCGATATGTCCGAATATATGGAAAAGTATTCGGTTTCCCGTCTGATAGGCGCGCCTCCGGGATACGTCGGTTATGACGAGGGCGGTCAGCTTACCGAAGCGGTAAGAAGAAAACCGTACTCCGTTGTATTGTTCGACGAAATCGAAAAAGCTCACCCCGACGTGTTCAATATTCTGCTTTCCGTTCTTGACGACGGCAGAGTGACCGACGGGCAGGGCAGAACGGTCAACTTCAAAAACACCATAATCATTCTTACGTCCAACCTTGGCAGCAGCTACATTCTCGACGACGTGGAACAGCACGGAGCAATCACCGAACAGGCAAAATCGCAGGTTCAGGCATTGCTTAAAAAGACCTTCCGTCCCGAATTCCTCAACAGGCTCAACGACATTGTAACGTTCACGCCGCTCGATAAAACGGCTGTCGGCAAGATTGTCGATCTGTTCCTTGCGGGTCTTGGCAGACGACTCGGTAAACAGCAGCTTAAACTTTCCGTTACCGAAGCCGCAAAAGACAAGATTATCGAAGGCGGTTACGACGTTGTTTACGGCGCAAGACCGCTTAAGAGATTTATCGAAAGCACCGTCGAAGTTCAGGTTGCAAAAGCCATTCTCGGCGGCAATCTGAAAGAAGGCGACTCGCTTGTGGTAGACGTTATAAACGGTGAAATCGCCGTGCACAAAGCATAATTAACGCAATAAAACAACATAACAAAACTGCCGATAATCGTGCTATAGGTCGATTATCGGCAGTTATTTTTTTATTTAACGGTTTAATTTAAGAGCATTTCTTTAATTTCTTTAAGCGAGCGCGCCTGATAATTTATTTTTAGATTGTCGGGCGTATTTTTTTGTTTGGGGTTAAACCAGAGCGAATCTATCCCGGCATTGTTCGCGCCCTTTATATCGCTTGAAAGCGAGTCGCCTATAACAAGCGCGTTTCGTTTATCGAAATCGGGTATGGTTCTCATTACAGAATCGAAATATTCTTTGCTCGGCTTGCTTGCGCCCACCTTTTCCGATATAAAAATCCCGTCGAAATATTTAAGCGTATCGGTTGCGGCAATTCGACCTTCCTGCACTTCGGTTACTCCGTTTGTAATAAGATAAATGCGTTTGCCCGCTTTTTTAAGGCTTTCGAGCAGGTCGATCGTATCGTCGTAAAGTATGCCCTTGGTCGATAAAATTTTCAAAAACGCAAGGTTAGCCTTTTCGGTGTCGGCTTTAATATTGAGCGCGTCGAAAAGTTTTTTATATCTTAAAACAAGAAGTTCTTCTTTGGGCGCGGAGTTTTTTTCTATCTCCGCCCAGGTTTCAAGATTGAATTTTTTATAAAGTTCATAATTACCTTCGGTGGGAACAATTCCGAATTCGGGCGCGAATTCAAAAAAGGTCAGCCTTTCCGACGCGTCGAAATCAAACAACGTGTTGTCGGCGTCAAACAGTAAAATATCGTATTTCATACCGCGATTATATCATAATGGGCTTCCGAAATCAACCGTTTTGCAAGGTCTCAAAAAGTATGGCAGCGGCTTATAAAAATATCAAAAAACCACGCTATAAGTCGATTATCGCAGTATTTATGCCTAAAAAATCAGGTATTATTCACGCAAGTAACCGAAAAATTCATTTTTACCGCGTCTAAAATACAGTCTTTATACGACGGATATTTATCGGGAATATACCTGTAAATATAGTTTTTAAGTTCGAACGCGTCGCATCCTTTGTCTTTTGCGGTATTAAACATGTTCATAAGATTTTGTTCTACTTTTTCCGATAGCGCGTTAAGGCATTCGGGTGACGCTTTGGTGTAAAATGCGAGTTTTTCCGTGTTCGGGTCGGCTGAAATTTCTTCGTTTTTGCAAAACATTTTAAGGTTTGCGCTGTATTCGGGTATGCCGTTTTTTATTTTCATCGTTATTCTTTTTTCCGTCTTTACAACCGAAACGACCGAATGAATTTCCTTATTTTTCTTTTGATAACTCACCTGGAAAAAGGCTTCGCTCTCGGGTTCTTTAAGCGCATTATAACAAAGCGTTTGTTCGTCGTTTACGGTGCATGCATAAACCCCCTTCGAAAACAGCAGTGCAGAGCGCGCGTCAAATACTTTTTTCTCGCCCTGATTACTGCTGTCGTCCTGTCCGCCTTTTCCCGCGCTACCGCCGCCTTGAAGTTCGGATAGCGCGATAATCGATCTATAAGCCGCCGTTTCCGAAGAATCTCCGCCGCTGTTTTCGTCCTGAGAGTCGCCTTTAGGTTTATCGTCCGTCTTGATTTTTTTAATTAGCGGCAGGTACGAAAAGCCCGATTCCGAGCGGACGTCCTGCGCAAATTTGCGGATGTCGGCGACAAGCACGGTGTTTGCGCGGTCGATATCTCTTACAAGAATTTTCTCGAGCGCGAACGACGAAATAAAGTCTAGCGGAGTAGGCGATGAAAGCACGTCTTTGGCTTTATCTTCCGCCGCCGCTAAAATAGCGGAGTTTACGAATCTGTCGGAAGAGAGCATATAGTCAATAACGGGCAGAAAATCTTTCTGTATAAGGTCGTTGCCGAAAATTATCAGATTGCAGAACGCAAGTTTAGGGTACCAGCCGGTGGTCACGCCTATGTTGTCGAGCGCGTCGAACAGCGTTTTCCCTTTTGCCGTCAGCACCGCGTCCGAGTTAGAAGACTGCGTGTCGGTCGCCTGCGGAATGGCAATCTGCGCCGTGATTTCAAGTTGATTATCTTCTGCGGCGTCTATCCCCAACGCGACGATGATAGCCGTCTTCTGAACGTCTATCAATTGACAATCATTGGTAAAAAACAAAATACAGGTAACCAAAAACGCCGCAAAAATCGTTTTAGCGCGGTTGTAGTTTTTCATTTGTCGAACTCCTTAATCCCGAAAGCGGAATAACAAAAGTAAAAAATACGAATATCGGCGACAGATATTTCATATAAACGTCCAGTATGTTTTCGAACTTCTGCGAAAAAAAGCAGGTGGCTGTAAATAGTAAAATATTTACGATCAGCGCGGGTATCGTCGCGTTTTTTGCGGAGAACGCGCGCTCGAAAAGTTTTGCCGACGTCACTATCGGAAACGCCACCGAAAGCACGCTCGCAAGGGTTATCAAAAACACCGCGAGATAGTCGAATCGTCCGACGTTCTGTAAAGTCACGCTGAAAACTCCCGTTTCTTTCACTGCGATTTTTTGCGACGGAGCAACCGCCGCAAACACTGCGTAAAAGCAACAAAAGAACGCGACCACAAAAACGGAGGGCATGGCATAGCTTAAAACGAGTTTTAATTTGTCGTGTTTTTCAAGCTCGAAATGTCCCATAAAAAACAGAAGATATAACGCGTCGCCGAACCACGAAAATGTCGATAACAGACTTATAGCCCCGTTTTTGCTCCCGTAAAACAGCGGCAGCAGGTTTTCGGGGTCGCCCGACGGAGCCGATAGAAACAGTATGACCGCAAGTCCCGCCCAGCATATCGGCAGGCAGAATTCCGCCGCACGCCCGAGCGACTTAAGCCCTTTAAGCGATATATACGCGGTCACCAGAAACAGCGGATAAAATACCGGCGACGACGGCAGTATTTCGTAAAACGCTGTTTCTATCAGCATTTTGTGTTCTATAAGCGGCAAAAACGATTTGACCGTAAAGAACAAGCCGAACAAAAAATATACGATTTTCGCCGTTGTTTCGCCGTAGCCGTCTTTCAGTATCGCAAAAAATGTTTTGTTTTCATGCTTTTTTATAAGAAAGAACACGAAAAACAAAAACAATATTTCAAGAGTAAACCATACAACGAGCGGTTGCCACAGTTTTTCTTTGTACACGCGTGATATAACCGACGGCGCACACACAATTTTCGTAAGCGGCAAAAGACAGAAAAACAGCGCGCAGATCTGTTTTGTTTTAATATCGTTTTTATTCATTCTCTCACGTCTTTGATCCTTTGGCGAATTCTGTTTTTACTGCGCAGAACTTCGGGGCGTTCTTTCATTTTTGTTATAAAGTCGATATACAAAGCGTCTTTTTTGTCGTTCTTATAAGACGGCGCAAACGGCGCAAGAAAGGGTACACCGAAGTTTTCGAGCGAGCAAAGGTATAAAATAAGGTATGCCGTGGTAAGAATAATTCCGTATCCGCCGATTGTTCCCGCCGCTATAAGATAAATAAATCTCAGCACGCTCATAGAGTCCACAAGTTCGGGTACGGTATACAGACATATCCCCGAAAGAGCCATAATCATAATTGTCGGGGTAGAAACTATTCCCGCTTTCACCGCAGTGTCGCCGAGAACGAGCGCGCCCACTATAGATAACGCCATTCCCACATATTTGGGCATTCTTACGCTCGCTTCGTTGAGTATTTCGAAAATAAGAAAGGTAAAAAACATTTCGAAACTCGGCGAAAGGGGTATGCCTTTTACGCTGTTTACTATCGTCAGCAAAAAGTTAAGCGGAATTATCTGCAGGTGAAAAAGTTGCGCCGAAACGAAAAACGCAGGCAGAAATATCGCGAATAACAGCGAAAACAGTCTGATTCCGCGTTCCATATTGGCGCGGTAGTTGTTTACGAAATAGTCTTCCGAACTTTGAAAATCTTCTGTCAGCATATACGGTACGGTTATCGCTATGGGCGAGCCGTCAACGAGTATTCCCACTCTGCCTTCAAGCATCTTTTGCGTAAGAATATCGGGTTTTTCGGTGGAACCTACTTGTTTGAATACCGAAGTTTTATGCTCGACTATAAGTTTGCCTACGTACGAACTGTCGGGAATGCCGTCGATATCTATAAGTTTAAGCCTGCGTTTTACTTCGTCCACTATTTTTTTGTCGATAACAGAACCGATATAGCAAATCGCCACCGCCGTCTGCGAGTATCTTCCCAAAGTCGTGGTTTCAACGGTAAAATCTTTTACTTTAATCCGTCGTCTGAGCAGCCCCGTGTTGGTTTTAAGGCATTCGGTAAATCCTTCTCTCGGACCTTTTACGACGACCGAAGTTGGCGGCTCCGAAACCGCGCGCGTCTGATAAGACAAGAAATCGCAGGCAATGGTTTTGTTCATTCCTTCAAAAAACAAAAGGGTTTTTCCGTTCAGCAGTTCTTTAACCGCGCTGTCGAGTTTGTCCGTCTGCTTCATATCGGGAACGCTCAGTATGCTTTCGCATTCTTTTGCGGTCGTCGGTTCGGCTTTTGAAAGGGGAGTAAGCACAAGCAAGCCTATTCGGTCTTTATCGGTAACCGAATCTATATACACAATGCAAAAATTCACCTTTCCCGCTTTGCCGTCGCGATATATCACGTCTTCCGATTTTATAAGTTTTTTAATCGCTTCAACGTTTTTGTCAAGATGCATCGAAACTTTCATAAAACTATTATCGGTCTTATTCGCGTAATTATGCTTAAAATTCTTATTCGTCCGGTCCTTAGGTCATCCTGAGCCTTACCCGCCTGACCCGCTTACAAAGGATCCAGCCGCAGGCGCACGACCTACAACGCCGTACCCTTACAATCCAAACACAATCAAATATAGCTTTCCCCCTTTGGGGAGAGTGGATTTTACGAGCCTGCGAGTAAAAGACGAGAGCGGACTAAAACGCCAATCTTTCCGTTCGGCAATTTCCTATGCGTACTCTTCAAATAAACCGTTTCACCCATCCGCATGCGCGCGCACATAATAATACGCGAATAAAGCTTATTTTTTTTGACAGAACAAGTAAATAATGTTAAAATATTTATCGTTAAATCAGAAGATCCGATCGGTCAGGCGCAAAAAACCTTTTCCGTCGGTTTTCCGGAGGTTTTATGGAAGAAAACAAAAGCGTTTACGCGCTTAAAAAAGTCAACAAGCCCGAAGATTTCTGTACCGAAATCAAAGGAATAAAAGGCGTTACCGACGCGTCGGTCGATCTTGAAAAAATGACGCTCGAATACGTAATCGACGAGTGGTCGAGCGATTACGACGTGTTCACTCAGGTCATGACCATTGCCGACGCCTATGGTTGCGAGTTCGATTTCGATCGCGATTCCGAAGATAACTCTTCCGCCGAAGATTATTCCGACAAAAACGAAAAATCGGGCGACAAATCAGACGAAGAAGAAACGATCGAAGATGATGACGACGAAGAAGAAACCGACGAATCGGGAGAAACCGACGGTAAGCCGCGCAAAAAAAAGCGTAAAGGTTTATCCGAGCGCGTTCAGCGCATAATTGAACTTTCGTTGTCGGTCGCGTGCTTTATCGCGTCGCTCTTTTTCAAAGATATCGCGCAGCTCATATTCCTTGCCGTGTCTTTTGCGATCGCGGGCTACGACGTTATTTACGAAGCCATACTCAAAATTATCAAAAAGAACTTTATCAACGAAGAACTTATCATTTCGCTCGCGTTTCTCGGCGCAATCCTGTTAGGTCGCCCCGTAGAAGCCGTCGCCGCAGTGCTTTTATATTCGGTTTCCGCGTTCGTTGTAAAAACGTGTAAAGAAAGTCTTTTAGAAAAAGCTTTCATAACCGAAATGCCCGAAAAGTGCAGAAAGGTTATCGAAAAAGATAAAGCCGTAAAAACCGCCGTCGAAGAAATCGAAGTCGGCGACTCGGTATTTTATAAAAAAGGCGAAGTCTGTGCGTTCGACGGAACCGTCAGGTCTGCGGTCGAAGTCAAGGGCTACGACGGAAAATTCAGAACGGTCGACGAAAACGGCGAAGTTTTTTCGGGCGAACGTTTTTCGGCAAACGCCGTTGTCAGAACGTCAAAGAAATTCGGCGAAGGTAAGTACGACGCGCGCACTCGGAAAGCCGCAAAAGTCGTGTCTTCGCTCAATCGTTATCAGTCGTTCGTCGCTACTAAATCAAAAATTTATCTGCCCGTACTGCTTGTGGTCTGTCTGCTTCTGGCGTTTTTGCCGCCGATTGCTTTCGACGAGTACTCCGCGGGTCTTGCACGCTGGGGTTACACTGCGACCATAATTGCCGCGCTTTGCTCGTCGCTGTTGCTTTGCGGTGCCGACGTTATCGCTATAATCGCTTCGGTAGTTTCCGCTAAAAAGCGCAACGTTCTTTCCGCCGATTATCCCGCCGCCGAAAAACTCGCTTTAACCGACGAAGTTTACGTCGACCGCGAAAGCGTGCTTTCAGACGGCGCAGATATGAAAGAAGACTGCCGCGGCGCGTCGCTCGAACTTAAAGATTTCGGCAAAAAAATGGTTATGGTAAGTTCGCTGCCCGATAAAAACTGCGTCGAAATCTGTTCCGAGCAGAGCATACCCGAATATTACGCCGATAAAAACGACGCGCGCAAGGTCGAAATTCTGGATAACGCGCTTAAAAACGGCAAAGCGGTCGTTCTTTCCGAAGATAAACTCAAAGCGTACGGTCTCACGCAGGAAAACGGCGCGATAATCGCTTACGCAAACGAAGACTCGGCTTATAAAGCCAACGTTACCGTAACCGATAAAAAGGTTGCGAATATCCCGTTTGCGGTCAAACTTGCCGCCCGCACAATGAAAATCTGCAAAGGCGGAATGATTGCGGGGCTTATAGTCAAAGCGGTGCTCGCCGTCCTTGCTTTATGCGGCGTAGCGGGGCTTTGGTGGGCGGTTCTTGCCGATACTCTCGTAGGTCTTATCGCGTGTATCGCCGCTTTCCTTAACAAAGGGGACGTTTATTAAAATGGGTTACAAAATTCTTAAAAAAGAATATCTCAATAAAAACAATCTGTTAATTCAGGTTTACGCGCCGCTCGTCGCGTATAAGGCCCGGGCGGGGCAGTTCGTTATTCTGCGCCCTTTTTGCGACAGCGAGCGCATTCCTTTAACTATTTCCGATTACGACTCCGGGACGGGCGTTATATCCCTTATTTTCGCTCCCATAGGGGAAACTACGGCAGAACTTGCTTCGCTTAATGTCGGCAACGAAATCTGCGACGTTTGCGGCCCGCTCGGCAATCCTACCGAAACCGACGGAATAAAAGAAGCCGTCGTTATAGGCGGCGGAATGGGGGCGGCTATTGCTTTACCCGTTGCCAAAGAATTAAAGAATAACGGCGCGAAAGTTACCGCAATTTTAGGTTTCAGAAACAAAGACCTTATAATTCTCGAAAAAGAATTTCTTTCTGTATGCGATAAACTTATCGTCACCACAGACGACGGCAGTTACGGCGAAAAGGGCAGCGTGGTCGTTCCGCTTAACACTCTTTTAAGCGAAAGCAAGCCCGATTGCGTAATCGCCATAGGCTCGGTTGTCATGATGAAATTCGTCAGCCTTGCCACAAAGCCGTTCGGCGTTAAAACCGTGGTCAGCATGAACCCGATTATGATCGACGGCACGGGAATGTGCGGTGGTTGTCGGCTTACCGTCGGCGGCGAAACCAAGTTTGCGTGCGTAGACGGTCCCGATTTCGACGGGCATCTGGTCGATTTCGACGAACTGTTAAAAGCCAACGCGCGTTTTTCCGGGTTCGAGCATAAGCGCAAAGAAAGTTGCGGCTTATTTTCCAAGGCAGGTGAAAAATTATGAGCGAACGTAATATCATGCCCGTTCTGCAGCCGTCCGTCCGCAATTCCACGTTCGACGAAGTGGCGTTAGGCTACACCGAAGATCAGGCGGTGGCGGAAGCCAAACGCTGTCTGCATTGCAAAAATCCTATGTGTATGGGCGGTTGCCCCGTAAAAATACATATTCCCGATTTTATTGCCGAAGTTGCAAAAGGCGAGTTCGAAAACGCATATAAAATCATTTCGGAATCGAACAAACTGCCGTCGGTAACGGGTCGCGTATGCCCGCAGGAAGTGCAGTGCGAAAGCAAGTGCGTTTTAGGCATAAAAGGTCAGCCAGTTGCCATCGGCAATCTCGAACGTTTTGTTGCCGACAGACACGCACAATTAAAAAACAATGCGGAAAAAACCGCGCAATCGTCCGTTTCGGGCGAGTTTAACAGTGACGATTTTCTTTGCCCCGACGGTAAAAAGGGCGTTGCCGTAATCGGTTCCGGTCCCTGCGGTTTAACCGCGGCGGGCGAACTTATCGAAAAGGGTTATGCCGTCACCGTTTTCGAAGCCTTGCATAAAGGCGGCGGTGTTTTAAGTTACGGAATCCCTTCATTCCGCCTTCCCGATTATATTGTCGAAGACGTTATAAAAGACCTAAAAAGCAAGGGCGTGCGCTTTGTTTTCAACGCCGTCGCAGGCAGAACTTTTAATATAGAAGATCTTAAAAAGTGGGGCTATAAGGCGATTATCGTGGGTAGCGGCGCAGGTTTGCCGCGCTTTATGGGCATAAAAGGCGAAGAACTTAACGGGGTATGTTCGGCAAACGAATTTTTAACCCGTATAAACCTTATGAACGCCGCAAGCGATAACGCAAAAACACCTGTTCACCGCGGCGGGAAAACCGTTGTGGTTGGCGGCGGAAACGTCGCAATGGACGCCGCGCGCTCGGCTCTTCGTTTAGGTTCCGACGTTACTATCGTGTATCGTCGCGGCGAGAAAGAATTGCCCGCCCGTCACGAAGAATACGTACACGCCGCAGAAGAAGGCGTTAAATTCTGTTTTATGACAAACCCCGTCGAAATTATCGGCGACGAAAAAGGCAACGTCACTTTTGTGAAAGTGCAAAAAATGCGTATGGGTGAACCTGACGCGTCGGGGCGCGCCGCTCCCGAACCTATCGTCGGTAGCGAGTACGATATAGAATGCGACCGCATAATAATGGCTCTCGGTACGTCGCCTAATCCGCTTGTCCGCAAAGCGATGGACGGCGTATTCGATAAGCGCGGGCGCATAATCGCGGACGAAAACGGAACTACCGCAATCGAAGGCGTTTTTGCGGGCGGCGACGCCGTATCGGGTGCCGCAACCGTAATTCTTGCCATGGGCGCGGGTAAAAAAGCCGCGACATCCGCAGACGAATATCTTAAAACTTTATAATATTTTTTAAGCGAAATAATCTACATAACCGATTTTCATTCGGCTAAACAAGGAGAAGACATGACTGAGAAAAAATTCTTTCAAAAGACCTTAGACGGCAGAGAAGTTAACGAGTATATCATCGATAACGGACTTATAGCGGCACATTTTCTTGATTACGGCTGCACTATCAAAAATATTTTCGTCAGCGGAAAAGACGGCAAAAAGCGAGACGTCGTTTTAGGATACGATAATCTCGAAACATACGAAACCACGGGCGGATATCTCGGCGCGTTTGTCGGGCGCGTTGCAAACAGAATTAAAAACGCCGAGTTCTCTCTCAACGGCAAAAAATATAAACTTTATGCAAACGACGGCAAAAACTGTCTGCACGGCGGTAAAAACGGGTTCGATAAAAAGATTTACGACGGTCGTTTCGAAGGCGATTCGGTTATTTTCACCGCATATTCTCCCGACGGCGAAGAAGGTTTCCCCGGCGGGCTTACAATCGAAGTAAAATACACGCTTAAAGGTTCTTCGCTCGAAATTGCTTACAAGGCAACCGCCGAAAACGATACGCCTATCAGCCTTACAAACCATTCTTACTTCAATCTTTCCGACGAGCAAACCGTACTTAACCACACATTGACCGTTAACTCCGACTTTATCACCCCCGTAAACGATACGCTTATTCCGACGGGCGAACTTTTAGCCGTTTCGGGTACGCCGTTTGACTTCACAAAACCCCAAAAAGTCGGGCTATATATCGATTATCCGCACAAACAACTCAAAATCGCGGGCGGATACGATCATAACTTCGTGCTTAAAAATTACGGCGCATACGAAAAGGTCGCAACTCTTTACGCCGAAGATACGGGCATAACAATGGACGTTTTAACCGACAATTTCGGCATGCAGGTTTATTCCGGCAACTTCCTTAACAACGAAATCGGTAAGAACGGCAGAGTGCATGTAAAACGCGCGGCAATTTGTCTTGAAACGCAGAATTTTCCCAACGCGGTAAATCAGGTTTCTTTCCCGAGTGCAATTCTTAAAGCGGGCGAAACGTTCGTTAAACGTACGACCTATTCGTTCGGTATAAAACAATGACCTTAGATAAATCGGCTGAAACAGATAAATCCGACCGCAAGACAAAGCAACGCAAAAGCGAAAAGGGTGAAGTTCTGCGTAAAATAACGCGGTTTTTATTTCCCGTCAACTTAACGTGCAATATCTGCGGGCGCGAGATATTTCAAGGCTATTTCTGTAAAGAATGTCAAGCCGAGTTGCTGCTTAACGATAAAACAGTTTGTAACCATTGCGGCAGGCATGTGTTTAATTCAGAAGAATATTGCTTCTCGTGCAACGGTCGCGATACATTTTTTAATCGTGCGCGCAGCGCGTTCAATTACGAAGAACCGATCCGCGGTCTTATCGCCGCGCTCAAATACAACGGAAAACGCTATCTTTCCGAAGTGTTCGCGGAGTATCTTTCCAACGTGTATTATTCCGCGTTTTTCAATTCGGACGTAATCGTGTACCCGCCTATGAGCAAAGAGCGTATAGCCGAGCGTGGTTACAATCACGCAAGGTTAATCGCGCACGAACTTTCGCGTTTAATCGGCGTTCCCGTCTGCGATAACGTGTTCGAAAAGATAAAAGAAACCGCTCGTCAGGCAACGCTCGACGCTAAAGAACGCCGTGAAAATCTGAAAGGTAGTTTCCGCGTTATCGACAAAACGCCCGTTACAAACAAGCGCGTACTTATCGTCGACGACGTTATGACGACAGGTGCAACAGTAGAAACTCTTTCGCAACTGCTTATCAAAAGCGGAGCCGCCGCCGTAGACGTAATCACAGTCGCGTCGGTCGCCAAAGGTTCAGAGCGGCACCTTAAAATTAACGAATAACGAATAAAGCATATAAAAAACGTCGGGCGAATTTAACGTCCGACGTTTTCACAAGTTATTTATTTTGCTGTATTCAAAACTCACTCGTGTTTTTCGGTTTTATACATATAAAGCAGATTTTTGGTAAAAAACGCCCGATCTTCGTTTTGCAGAGTAAGCGTAAAACCCAATTTTTTAAGGAACGCAAAATTGATTTCGCTAATTTCTGTATTGCAAATAAGTCGGGCTATAAGTCGATTAACGGCTCTTTGCATTATCGCAACCACCAAAAGAGTTCCGTTTTCGTCTCGGCGGCAATCGGGTTTAACGTAAACGTAATCGATCGCAAGAACGCCGATTAAATCGGTAAACGACGTTTTGCAAATTCCAAGAATGTTCTCTTCTTCGTCAAAGCAAACCAGAATTTCCGACCGCTCGTTATCCATAGAATCCGTAGCCGAAAAATGCGTTAAAAGCGCGTTATCGTTTTTTGCCTGTTCGTTAACAAAACTTTCAAACGTATCTTTGTATTCGTCCTTTATCGGCGTAATTCTTACCATAATCTTTCCCCGCTGTAAAATTAAAACGTAAAACTAAAAAAATTATATCGGTATATCCATAAAAAGTCAAGTAAAATCGCCGTTCTCAGTGGTGCGGGTATTGTGTTAAGTGTGCGTGTGCTATATTAACCAATTTGTATACCACTTGCGAATTACCGAAAAACTTTTCAATTTGCTATTGCATTTGGTAAAAAGTTATGATATAATCAAAGAAAAGCGGACGGATATCTTGCCGGGCAAAAAAAATCGTTTTATAATTGTTTTATATATAAAGCGTATTTTTTAACGCCGTATTGTCAATAATCCGGTAAGTAAAAATTAAAAGCGAAAGCAAGAAATTCAACGCAAAAAGATAAGGAGCAGAATTAAAATTATGTCAAAAAGATTTGTTCTTAACGAAACCAGTTATCACGGCAAAGGCGCGATTGCTGAAATCGCAACCGAAATCAAAGCGCGCGGCTTCAAAAAAGCGTTCGTATGTTCCGATCCCGACCTGATTAAGTTCAACGTAACCAAAAAGGTTCTCGACGTGCTCGACAATGCGGGTATTGCTTACGAAGTATACTCCAACATTAAACCTAATCCCACTATTCAGAACGTTCAGACGGGCGTTGAAACGTTCAAAAAGAGCGGAGCTGACTGTCTTGTCGCAGTAGGCGGCGGTTCTTCGATCGACACTTCCAAGGCGATCGGTATAATAGTAGCCAACCCCGAATTTGCAGACGTTCGTTCGCTTGAAGGCGTCGCACCGACCAAGAATAAATGCGTACCCATCATTGCCGTTCCGACCACCGCAGGTACCGCGGCCGAAGTTACCATCAACTACGTTATAACCGATGCCGAAAAAGACAGAAAAATGGTTTGCGTCGACGTGCATGACATTCCCGTCGTAGCCGTCGTCGATCCCGATATGATGAGTTCCATGCCCAAAGGGCTTACCGCCGCAACCGGTATGGACGCGCTCACTCACGCAATCGAAGGTTACATCACGTTAGGCGCGTGGGAACTTTCCGACATGTTCCACATCACCGCTATCAAAATGATTTCCGATCATCTGCGCAGTGCGGTTAAAAACGAACCCGCCGGCAGAGAAGGCATGGCGCTCGGTCAGTACGTTGCGGGCATGGGCTTCTCTAACGTAGGCTTAGGTCTCGTACACTCTATGGCGCACCCGCTCGGCGCACTTTACGACACGCCGCACGGCATCGCAAACGCAATCATTCTTCCCGTAGTTATGGAATACAACGCGCCCGCAACAGGCGAAAAGTACAGAGATATCGCCGTAGCCATGGGCGTTGAAGAAGCGAAGAATATGCCTATCGAAGAAGCGCGCAAAGCTGCGATCGACGCGGTTAAAAAACTTGCCGCAGACGTCGGTATCCCGTCCGATCTTAAGGCAATCGTTAAAAAAGAAGATCTCGACTTCCTTGCTCAGTCCGCTTACGACGACGCTTGCCGTCCGGGTAACCCGCGCGAAACTTCCGTTGCCGAAATCAAAAAGATTTACGAAAGCATGCTGTAAAATCACCGCGATTTAATAAAAACATCACCCCGGAAACTTTTTGTTTTCGGGGTGATGTTTTTTATGAATATATCGATAACGGTGTTATAGCGCAACTTTTATTAAAGGCGCAATAAATCATCTTATATTTTAGTCGGGATAACCGTCGGGGTTTTTCATCTGCCAGTTGAGCTGATCTCTGCACATATCGTCAAGCGTTTTGGTTGCTTCGAATCCGAGATATTCTTTTGCAAGGCGAGTATCTGCATAGCAGGCGTCTATATCGCCGGGACGACGGGGCGCAAACACATAAGGAATGGGTTTGCCGAGCGCTTTAGAAAATCCGTTAATCATTTCAAGCACGCTGTATCCGTGGCCGGTGCCGAGATTTACAACATAAAGTCCGCTGTTCGAAAGCAGTTTGTTAACCGCAAGAACGTGCCCCTTCGCAAGGTCGACAACGTGAATGTAATCGCGAACGCCGGTTCCGTCGGGGGTGTCGTAATCGTTGCCGAAAACGTTTACCTGTTTAAGTTTGCCGACCGCAACTTTTGTTATATACGGGCAAAGATTGTTAGGAATGCCGTTGGGGTCTTCGCCTATAAGTCCGCTCGAATGCGCTCCGACAGGGTTGAAGTAACGAAGAATGCCTATATTCCAGCTGTTGTCCGATTTATAAATGTCTTTAAGAATGTATTCTATAAAGAGTTTGGTCGAGCCGTACGGGTTAGTGGTCGAAAGCGGGAAGTCTTCGGTAATAGGAACCGAAGCGGGCTTGCCGTAAACTGTCGCCGACGAAGAGAAAACAATATTTTTGCAGCCTGCCGCGCGCATAGCTTCAACCAGCACGAGCAGCCCCGTAATGTTGTTGTGATAATATTCGATAGGTTTCGCAACCGATTCGCCTACCGCTTTAAGTCCCGCAAAATTGATTACCGCGTCAATCTTATTTTCGGCAAAAATCTTGTCGAGTGCGGCGCGGTCAAGAATGTCGTCGCGATAAAATTTAATTTTTCTGCCGACAATCTGTTCCACTCTCTGCATCGCCGCGGGTTTGCTGTTCGAAAGGTTGTCAACCACAACAACGTCGTATCCCGCATTGATAAGTTCGATACAAGTGTGCGAACCGATATACCCGGCACCACCGGTAACGAGAATTGTTTTCATATTTTTATATTGCCTCCGCAAAAAAGATTCTTTAATTGTTTCTTAAATTTATAACGTATCCTGAGTGCGCCCGCCAAGCTTTTTATTGCAGGTTTTTTATCACCCGTAATTTTTGAAAAACTACTTGTCGTCAAACCGCGAACTATGCGATAATCGACCTATAGCGGGGCTTTTCGCTTTTATTTGTATCTGTTTCCGCTATTTTAAGCCGTTATGAAACGCAATCAACCTTTATAATATTTTGCTACGATTGCGTTCATATCGTCAAACGCCTTTTCCATATCCGCAACCAGTTTGAACTGCGTTCTCGTGCGGTCAAGATTGTGTTCGGGGCGTTTGATTCTGAAATAAACGTCGCCGTCAAGGTAATCGCTCAAAAATCTTATACCGCATTCATAAGTCATCATAATCGCGCCGAGAGCAAGGTTTTTAGCTTCGTTTTCGGTCATCGAAGAACGCAGTGCGGACATATATCCCTTAACGTACTGTTCAAAAAGATTGATATCGAAATTGACTTTCGAAAGGTCTTTTTCGTCTTCGGCAGCAGGGTTGCAACCAAAACGGATAGAATCGCCGAAATCGTAAAGAATGGTTCCCGGCATAATGGTGTCAAGGTCGATAACGGCAACCGCTTTGCCCGTCGCGTTGTCAATAAGTACGTTATTGAGTTTTGTATCGTTATGGGTAACTTTGCAGGGGATAGAGCCGTCCGCAAGCTGATTGACTATTTTGCTTACGAGAGCTTCGCGCGAAAGAGCGAATTCCACTTCCGCCTTAACCGTGTCAAGGCGACCCGATTTGTTTTCCGCTATTGCTTTTTTAAGGTTTTCAAAGCGTTTTACCGTATTATGAAAATCGGGTAGCGGTTCGTAGAGTTTGGAAGCGTCGAATTCGGCAAGCAGATTGGCAAAGTTACCGAAAGCAACCGCGCTCTGATAAAAATGTTCGGGTTTTTCAACTACCTGATAAGCAGTCGCATTATCTATAAAAATGTAAATTCTGAAGTAGTTTGCGCCGTCGTAGTAGTATAAACCGTCGTCTTTGGTTTTGACTACGGTAAGCGATTCTCTGTCGGGATCGCCGCCCGCTTCCGCTATCTTTTTACGCGAGAATTCGGTCACGAGATAAATGTTGTTCATAAGTCGCGCAACGTCTTTGAACAGATTGGAATTTATACGCTGAAGTATGTACTTTATCTTGCTGCCGTCCGCATTTTCGGTGGTCAAAAGAAAAGTTTCGTTAATGTGTCCTTCGCCGTAGGGTACGCAGTCGAAAAACTTACCCTTAACGTTGAATTGTTCGCAAATTTTTTTGAAATCGTAAGCCATAAAACTCCTGAAATTTTCCGTTGATTTTACCGTAACGGAAGCCATGCCGGTATGCGGCACCGTAATCTTTACTTTATGACTGTATTATATTACTTTTTATTTATAATGTAAACGTATTTTTTGCGAAAAAAATGCGCCCGCTCAAATTTTTACGCATTTGTGTCCTTTTGTGGAAGCAAAATCGTTATATTTCGTAACCCCGTTATGTAATTCGGGCAAGGTTGTTAAAAATCCCGTTCGGGCACGGCAGAAAATTTCGGATATACCCGCTAAAAATTTTATATAGCCCGTCAAAACTTTTGCGTGCCGTGTTTTAGCGGCATCTTTTATAAGCAAGTTTAACTTGTCTGTGTCGATATAAAAACCCGCGATAATCGACCTATAGCCCGACTTTTTGCATTGTTTATGTATTCTTGCGGGTTATAAAACAAATAAAACTCTCGCTCATTTGATTTGTGTGCGCCGATAAAAGAAGTCGATAAAATCGCCGTATTTTTTTCCGATAAAACGGGCTATAACGCGATTATCGGGCCAACGTCTGCAAAAAAATGGAAAATTCGATTATATATATGATTGACTTTTCATTTTCGTTAGTGTAATATATATATGATAGAATTATATAAGACCGCGCAGCGATTACGAAAAGATTACAAAAGCCTTGCTTGCCGCTTAAAAATACACGGCAAAACTCTGTAAAATATATCAAAACGGAGTAAAAACGGGGCTTTGCTGCGTAATTGCCGCTGTCCGGATATATTTTTATACACATACCAACGGGAGATAGATATGACAACAGTGTACCTTAACTCCCTGTTTCTTATTTCGCCGATCGTCAGCGCGGCTATTGCGGGCGTTTTAGCCTTGGTAATAGGCACCGTCGTCGGTATATTCGTAGGCAGTAAAATACTTCAGAAAAAGCGCGAAAGCAAAATCGGAACGGCAGAAGCGGTAGTCGCAAAAATGAAAGAAGACGCCGAAACCGAATGCAAACGCCTTAAAAAAGAAGCCATACTCGAAGCAAAGGAACAGGATCTTAAACTGCGCAACGAGTTCGAACGCGAATCGAGAGAAAAACGCACCGAACTTCAGCGTATGGAACAACGTCTGGTTCAGAAAGACGAAGTACTCAACAAAAAAGACGCAAATCTTCTTAAAAAGAACGAAGAAGTCGAAGAGCAAAAACGCAACCTTGAAAAGAAAGCGGCAGAAATGAACGCTCTTAAAGAAAAGGTTGAAAAACAGCACGAACTTATGATTGCCGAACTGGAAAAGGTCGCGCAACTCACCAAGGACGAAGCAAAAACGCAGATTATGGAAGCGGTTCAGGATGACGCTCGTCGCGAAGCGGCAGTGAATGTCCGCCGTATCGAAGAAGAAGCCAAGGACGAAGCGGAGAAAAAGGCTAAAGACATTATCAGTCTTGCCATTCAGCGTTGCTGTACCGACCACGCGTCCGAAATCACCGTTTCGGTCGTACCTCTGCCTAACGACGATATGAAAGCAAGAATTATCGGTCGCGAAGGCAGAAACATCCGCGCGTTAGAAAACGCTACGGGCGTCGAAGTCGTAGTCGACGACACCCCCGAAGTGGTTATCCTTTCCGGGTTCGATCCCGTCCGCCGCGAAGTAGCGAGATTATCTCTCGAAAAACTTATTTCCGACGGCAGAATACATCCCGCCCGTATCGAAGAAACGGTTGAAAAAACGGCAAAAGAACTCGATCAGAAGATTAAAGAAGCGGGCGAAGCCGCTATGTTCGACTGCGGATTATTCGGCATTCACCCCGAACTTATCAAACTGCTCGGCAGGCTGAAATACAGAACGAGTTACGGTCAGAACGTACTGCAGCACTCAATCGAAGTTTCTTATCTTGCGGGGCTTATGGCGCAGGAACTCGGCGTAGACGTCAACCTTGCAAAGCGCGGCGGTCTGCTGCACGATATAGGTAAGGCTGTCGACCACGAAGTCGAAGGCACTCATATTCAGATCGGTACCGACCTTGCCAAGAAGTATAAAGAAAACAAGAATGTGGTAAACTGCATACAGGCTCACCATGGCGACGTCGAACCCAAGACGATCGAAGCGGTGCTTGTCGCCGCAGCCGACGCAATCTCGGGCGCACGTCCCGGCGCGCGTCGCGAAACCAGCACCAACTACGTCAAACGTCTTGAATCGCTCGAAAGCATCGGCGCTGGTTTCAACGGCGTAGATAAATGTTACGCCATTCAGGCGGGCAGAGAAATCCGCGTAATCGTCAAACCCGAACAGATCGACGACGTAAAGGCAATGTATCTCGCCAAGGATATCGCCAAGAAGATAGAAAGCGAACTCGAATATCCGGGGCAGATCAAGGTCAACGTTATAAGAGAATCGCGTGCCGTCGAATACGCAAAATAATTTATTATAGTTATTATAGCGCAAACTCGTTCGTAGGTTTGCGACTTACGAAGAACCGAAAAAGCATCTGAGGACGTTTTTGCCGATATATCTATCCGCATAACGTCCTTTTTTCACCCGCCGTTACGCTCGTCATCCTGAGCCGCACCCGCTTGCCAAACTCCCGAAGGATCCAGCCGCTTGCGGCGCACATTCAAATAATTACGCCGACACCTTAAGTCTTCGCCTTTTGGAGAAGGGGGACCGCTTGCGGTGGATGCAGACTAATAAGTCTATCTACCCACGCGAGCACATTAGCAAAGGCGCAAATAGTTTCTCCGTCATACTGAGACGCACCCGCTTGCCAAACTTCCGAAGGATCCGGGCACGAAGTGCCGTACATTCAAATAATCAACACCCGCTATTTCACCGTAGCGAAAACATCAACAAACCATCATGAGAGCGGATCTTGAAGCAAAAATAAGGCTTTTGCCGACCAACCCGGGCGTATACGTCATGCTCGGAGCCGACGGAGAAATCATTTACGTCGGCAAGGCGAAGAACCTTAAAAATCGCGTAACTCAATACTTTTACGACAGCGTAAAAACAGAAAAAGTAATGGCAATGGTATCTAACATTGCCGACTTTTACTATATCATCACGCGTTCCGAAGCCGACGCTTTATCGCTCGAAAATAACCTTATCAAAAAAAATAAGCCTAAGTACAACATTCTTCTTAAAGACGATAAGACCTATCCGTCTCTCAGAATCGACTTAAAAAAGGATTTTCCCTATTTCGAAGTTGTTCGGCGTATTCGTCGCGACGGCGCAAGATATTTCGGACCGTTTATGGCGGGCGTAAACGCAAAAGAAATCGTAGAAATTATAAATTGCACCTTTTTACTGCGCAGTTGTTCCATGCCCATAACCGAGAATACAAGAAAGCGCGAATGTCTTGAATATCACATAAAACGCTGTCTTGCCCCTTGCAACGGTCATTGCACGAAAGAAGAATATCGCGAACGTGTAAACGCCGCGCTCGATTTCCTTGCCGGCAACGACGACGAAGCCGAGCGTATTCTCACCGAAAAAATGAATCTGTTCGCGCAGGCAGAAGAGTTCGAACTTGCTATTTCTTACCGCGAAAAAATAAAGAGCCTTAAAAAGATAACCGAAAAGAAAATCACGTCGCTCAATCGTTTTATATCGTGCGACGTAATCGCCCTTGCGACCGATAACATTCACTCGGCAATCAACGTTCTCGTTACGCGCGGCGGGCGTATGCAGGGCGGCAAATATTTTGCTTTCGAAGACGCGTCCGGGTCGCCCGGCGAATGCGTAGAGCAGTTCATCATGCGTTTTTACGATAAGAACAATCAGCTACCCGACGAAATTCTTACCAATATAGAATTCGAAAACGTAACCTTGCTCGAAAATTATTTTAAGGAAGACCACGATAAAAAGGTCAACATACTTTGCCCCAGGCAGGGCGTGCGCCGGCAACTTGTTACCATGGCGGAAGTCAACGCCAACGACTATCTCGAAAAGTCTGTCGATAAAATCCGCCATAAAGACGATATGACCGTGCTTGCGTGCAACCGTTTGCAGTCGGTGCTGTCGCTTTCAAAATATCCCAAGCGTATAGAGTGTTACGATATTTCAAACATTTCGGGTGTAGATAAAGTCGGCTCGATGATAGTTTTTATCGACGGAGTGAAAAGCCCCGACGACTATCGACGGTTCAGAATAAAAACGGTTGAAGGCTCCGACGATTTTGCAAGTCTTAAAGAAGTTTTAACCCGCCGGATAGAACGGCTAACTACCGATCCCGAGCGTTTCCCCAAACCCGACCTTGTAATTATCGACGGCGGCAAGGGGCAACTCTCCGCCGTAAAAGAAGTTTTCGACGAGTTCGATTTCAACGTCGATCTTATATCGCTTGCAAAAAAGCAAGAAGAAGTTTTTACCGTCGGCAGCGATAACTCCGTTATATTAGAGCGCAGAGATTACGCCTTGCGCCTTTTACAACGTATCCGTGACGAAGCGCACCGTTTTGCCATTACCTACCACAGAAGTATGCACTTAAAGCGCAGTTTTGTGTCTGAATTATCGTCCATTCCGGGCCTTGGTAAAAAGCGTATAGACGCGCTTTTGCAAAAGTTCGGCAGCGTTGCCGAAATTGCTTCCGCCACGGTGGAAGAGCTTGCCGAAACCGAAGGCGTAGGCGAAAAACAAGCGCAGATTATTTACGATAAATTCAATAGCGGCGAGTAATTTTGCCGCTGTATAAGGGCTTTGTTTTGTTATCGAAGTATGCGATAATCAACCTATAGCCTGCCTTTTATCATTAAACAAAGGAGAGAACAATGAACAAAAAACATAAAACGACCGAAAAGCCCGTAGGCAGGGTTGTCAGTTGCGAAGAGTTTGCCGAACAAATGGGGCTTGAAATCATCTTTCGCGGAAGAGACAGCCTTTTAATCGACGACATAAGCGTTTCAAGACCGGGGCTTCAGCTTGCGGGATATTTTGAACACTTTGCGGGCAACCGCGTGCAGGTTATAGGTAATGCGGAACACGAATTTCTTAAATGCATGCAACCGGATACTAAAGCGGCTGTGCTCGATAAATTGTTCGCGGGGAACATTCCGTGTATAATCATCGCAAGAAATCTCGAAAGCGATTCTTTGCTTGTTTCTTATGCGCAAAAATATAATTGTCCGCTGTTCCGTTCTTCGTCGGTAACAACCGTGCTTATCCACGACCTTATGATTTATCTTAACGAAATGCTCGCACCCGAAGTCGTCATTCACGGTGTTCTTCTCGATATCTCGGGCGTAGGCGTGCTTATAACAGGTAAAGCGGGCGTAGGTAAAAGTGAAACCGCTCTCGAGCTCATTTCGCGCGGACACCGCCTTGTCGCCGATGACACTGTTGTCGTAAAAAACAACGGCGAAATACTCGTCGGTTCTTGTCCGTCCAAAATCAAGTATTACATGGAAGTGCGCGGCATAGGCATTATTAACGTTAAGAACATGTTCGGTCCGGGCGCAATCCGTCCCGAAAAAACCGTGGAACTCGTAGCCGAACTTGTTCCGTGGAACGAACTCGACGATTACGACCGCTTAGGCGATATCCGTCAGACCACCGATATCTTGGGTATGAGCGTTCCTAAACTCGTTATCCCCGTCAGCCCGGGCAGAAATATTCCTATTATCATAGAGACCGCGGCGCGCAAATTCAGGCTTGAAGAATTCGGCTATTCCGCCATAGACGAGCTTTTAAGCACCGCCTTTTCATCCGACAACAAAAAAATATAATCAGGGACTGCTTATCACTAATTACCCAAAAGGCGGTTTCGGGCTTATATCTCTTAAGGGTAATTGCCGATCTTAAAAACAATCGCCGGACTTGTAGTTGTAAAGATGACAGTCCATGATTCAATAACAGTCTTGGCTCTTTTTCCGAACTGAACAATAAACAGTCCATGCAAAACGTTATAGACGCGTTTTAATTATTCTGTCTGCATAAAAGTCAGCGAATATTCGCTTAAAAAATAGTGCAGGGCATTCGTCTGAAACAAAACCCGTCCGCTTATTTTTGGCAAACATATCGGTCCATGGTTTTTACGAATAATTTGCAAAACTTTATTACTATGGCTTAACGAGTAATCACCCGCATAAAATATAGGGCGACATTTTTGTCTTATATAAAAAATGTGACGGTGACTACCCCATGAAAATTTGCGATTATTCTTTGTTCGATGCCTTCTCTTCCGATTTTGAACCCAAAGCGTTCATAAATCTCGAGCAATTAAGAGAGAACGTAAAAAATGTCAAAAAACGAGTGTGCGAATGTCAAGTTTGTGCGGTCGTAAAAGCCGACGCTTACGGGCATGGCATCTGCCGCGTTTCGCAGGAAATCGAAGACCTGTGCGACCGTTTTGCCGTCGGATCTTTTTACGAAGGTAAAGCTCTCAGGCTTGCGGGTATAAAAAAGCCGATAATCTGCCTTTTACCGTTAGCGGATATTAAAGGCGCGCAATTTTACGATATAGAAATTTCTGCAGTAAATACCTGCGATTTTGAACGTATTCTACGCCAAAAATCAGCCGATTTTCCTGCGCCAAAAGTGCATTTTGCGATAAATTCGGGTATGAATCGTTTCGGTTACGACAGTATAGATTTTCTTAAAAACGATCTTAAAAAAGCCAAAAAAACGGGCGTAGAAGTAGTGGGCGTATACTCGCATTTTTACAATTCGGCAGATTATTTTTCCGATTTAAGGCAGTTTAACACATTCAAACCGTATATTTACGAAGTAAAGTCGCAATATCCCGACGCTATAGCGCATATTGCTTCAAGCGGTTCGATAGAGTATGGCGAATTTAACTGCGATATGGTGCGCATAGGATTGCTAATATACGGCTATAGGTCGATTATCGGCAATTTCAACGTAAAACCGATAATGAAAATAGTTGCAAAAACGGCGCAGAAACGCACGGTGAACGCCGGCGAAAATCTTTTATACGGCGACCGCACACTCGATAAACCCGAACAAATTTCCATATTATCATACGGATATCATAACGGTATAGAAGATTTTTATAACGGACTTAACGCAAATTGCATGAACGTCAGCGCAGTTTCGGGCAGTAACGATTATTATGATTTATCGTTCGATTTAGAGCGGATAGCCAAGCAATCTGGCGACGGAATTTATAAAACGCTTATAAAAGCGGGCAGAGTGCGCGGGAAAATTTATTACTGATATTGTCTTATAATATGGAAAATCGCGCCGTAAAAATAATTGTCGGTACAAAAAATCTGATTTCAGGGTTGATGATAACACAAAAATCACAATTTAACATTAAAACAATATATTAAAAGCATAAAGCAAGGGTGAAATATGCGAATTATTGCGGGGAAATACAAAGGAAGAAAATTGTGCGAGTTCGAAGGTAAAGACGTTCGTCCTACTTCCGACCGCGCGCGTGAAGCGTTGTTTTCGGTGTTGCAGTTCGAAATCGCGGATAAAAAGTTTTTAGACGGGTTCTGCGGGAGCGGCGCGGTAGGCATAGAAGCGTTGTCGCGCGGGGCGGGCGAAGTCGTGTTTACCGATTTTGCAAAAAGTTCGTGCGAACTCACCAAAAAGAACCTTAAACTCGTCGGCGAAAACGCAAGAGTTATAAACACCGACTGCGTTAAGTTTCTGTCGTCTGTAAACGAGAAATTCGATATAGTCTTTTTAGACCCGCCGTATATGTCTGACGCGTGGTTAAAGGCTGCGGAAATTATAGGAAAACGCAGACTTTTAAGCGAGAACGGACTTTTGATTTTAGAGCGCGGAAGTGCCGTTAATCAACTTATAGACGGGCTTTTTATCGAAAAACGTAAAAAATACGGCATTGCGGAATTCACTTTTTATCGCAAAACCGACGAAGATACATGCGTGTTTGCGGGGAGTTTCGATCCCGTTACCAACGGGCATATAGAGATAGTAAAAAAGGCGAAAGGAAGGTATGAACGCGTGATTGTCGCGTTGGGCGTAAACGAAAATAAAAAGTGCGCGTTCGATAAATATACCCGCCTTAAAATGTTACATGTCGCGTTTGACGATATGAGCGGCGTTACGGTTACCGATTTTGACGGGCTGTTGGTTGATTTTATGAAGAAAAACAGAATAACCGACAACGTGCGCGGCATAAGAAACGAAAAAGATATGGCATACGAAGAAAATATGTATGCATTTAACAAGGCGCATTTTCCCGAACTTAAAAACGTCTATATTAACGCCGACGAAAATATGGCGTCGGTAAGTTCTACTTTAATTCGTCAATTATTAAGCGAAAAAGGTGACATTTCGACATATCTGCCCGAAAAAGTTGCTGAAATTGCTTTGAATTATGATATTTCTTTACAGAAATAAAAGGCATAAAAGGCTGCAAATCAAAAAGGATAAAATCGCTTGAACGGCTTTTGCAAGGTAAAAAAGTTTAAGATTAACTTGGGCTTTTTGCAAAAACGCGGTTGATTGAGCAAGCACGGAAAGCCCGCCGAAAGAAATAATCGCCGAAGCAAGCGGAATTCCGCCGCTTGTCTGCGATATAAGAAAACAGCCGCGGGTGCATTCGAATAGCCCCGAAGTCAAGCCTTCGGCAAGCGTTTGATTGTTGGTCATAAGCGTGAAAAGGCGGGTTAACGGATAGGTAATTTTATAATCGGAAAGTATTTCGGCAAAGACATAAAACACGGTTATAAGCGTCCCCACGGCAAGCATAGAAAGGGCTGAATCCATTGCGAAAGAGAATATGTCAATCTTTGTTTTTTTGGCAATAAGTTGCCCTATAGGTTGATTATCGCCGTATTTGCGGTAAAATACAGCGGTTAAAAAAGCTGCAAGAGCGTGCGCTGTGAATATTATTACGCCTATTGTTTTGTTATTGTAAAAACACGCGCCGACCGTACCGATTATAAACGTCGGACCCGAAGTTGAAGACAGTATAGCGATTTTTGTAGCCTGATTTTTATTTATAACGTCGTTTTCGTAAAGATCGGCAACGATTTTTGCGCCCGTGGGATAGCCCGAAATCAGCCCCGCGAACTGAACGAACGCGGCTATGCCGTCAAGACCGAATAAAAACTTTGTGACGGGCGAAAACGGACGGGATATTTTTGATAAGTCGCACAAGGACGTAAAAAGCAAAGTTATAAATAAAAAGGGTAAAAGCGCGGGTAAAACCTTGTAAGCCCACAAATTAAGCCCTTCAAGGCAGACTTTGTGATATTTTTCGGGGTTAATAACGAGTGCAAAACCGATTACCGCAAGAAGCGCGATAATCGAAATTTTAAGAAATTTTTTCATACTTTATCATATTAGACAGGGAGAACAATTATGGCAAAAAAGACGGACGGAAATCTGAGTATGTTCGATATGGAAGACAGATCGTCGCTTGCGCCGCTTGCCGAGCGTATGCGCCCGAACAGCCTGCGCGAGTTTTTGGGGCAAAGCCATATAGCCGAAGACGGCAGTTTATTAAGGCGGGCGATTATGCTCGACAGATTGGGCAGTTGCATATTCTGGGGGCCCCCCGGCTGCGGAAAAACAACGCTTGCAAATATTATAGCCAACTCCACAAGCGGAAGTTTTGTTAAATTGAACGCGGTTAACAGCGGCGTGTCGGATGTAAAAAGAGTGGGAGACGAAGCTGCAGAAAGGCTGAGAATGTACGGCAAAAAGACCTATTTATTGCTTGACGAATGCCATAGGTTCAATAAAACGCAGTCGGATTCGCTTTTGCCGCTCATAGAAAACGGAACGATTATATTTATAGGCTCTACGACCGAAAATCCGTTCGCTTCGATGACGCCCGCAATCGTTTCGCGGTGCAGAGTATTCGAGTTCAAGCGGCTTAGCGACGAAGATATAAAAAAGGCTCTTGAAAACGCTTTGAGTGATAAAAAGCGCGGGCTTGGCGATTATAATGCGGAAGTTTCGGAAGACGCAATGTTGCATATAGCAACTATGAGCGGGGGCGATTTAAGAATTGCTTATAACGCGCTTGAACTTGCCGTTTTGACTACTCCGCCCGTGAACGGAAAAATTAAAGTCACGCTTAAAGACGCGGAGCAGTCTATTCAGAGAAAGGCGCTTTCTTTTGACGAAAACTCTTATTACGATATGCTTTCGGCGTTTTGCAAGAGTTTGCGCGGAAGCGATCCGGACGCGGCGCTTTATTGGTCGCAAAGGCTGATACGAGGCGGATGCGATCCCGTGCTTATTGCCAGGCGTTTGATTGCGCATTCGAGCGAAGACGTGGGCATGGCCGATCCGCAGGCTATGGTTATTGCCGTTTCGGCCTTGACTGCTTTGAAAAATATGGGTGTTCCCGAAGGGTTGATTCCTTTATCGCACGCGATAATCTACGTTTGCGAAGCGCCTAAATCAAATTCGGTTATTACCGCAATGGCTGCCGCCGCGGCAGACGCCGAAAAGGTTCGCGACGATACTGTTCCGCCGCATCTTAAAAACAGCGTGTTCGCCGACGTTGAAGATAAGCACAAAAGCGCCGGGTATAAATATCCGCACGATTACGGCGGGTATGTAGAACAGCAGTATCTGCCTGACTCGCTTGTCGGAAGGGTTTACTATAAACCGTCGGATAACGGGTTTGAAAAGAAAATTCCCGAAATTCGTAAGGAAAAGGGCGTGAAAAAATAAGCGGCTGATGTAATTATTTGAAATGTGCGGGGCGGCGTTGGAGCCGTGCGGCTAACGCCTGGATCCTTCGGAAGTCGGGCAAGGGGGTGCGTCTCAGGATGACGGAAGAGATGTGTTTGACGTGAAAAAAATGTCGAGTGGAAAGATTGACTTTGTTAGTCCGCATCCGTCAAATCATCGCGTTGCCGCTCGATTTGCCACCTTCTCCAAAGGGCGAAGGCTTAAAGGGTTGGCGGATTATTGAAAAGTGCGGCTTCGCCCGGATCCTTCGTGAGTAGGGCAAGGGGCGCGTCTTAGGATGACGGGGAAGATAGTTTTTGCCGCGGAAAAATTTGCTGTGCGGAAGGATTTGCTTTTTTAGTCCGCATCCGTCAAATCATCACGTTGCCGCTCGATTTGCCACCTTCTCCAAAGGGCGAAGGCTTAAAGTGTTGGCGGGTTATTGAAAAGTGCGGCTTCGCCTGGATCCTTCGTGAGTTGGGCAAGGGGTAAGTCTCAGGATGACGGGGAAGATAGTTTTTGCCGCGGAAAAATTTGCCGTGCGGAAGTATTGGCTTTTTTAGTCCGCATCCGTCAAATCATCGCGTTGCCGCTCGATTTGCCACCTTATCCAAAGGGCGAAGGCTTAAAGGGTTGGCGAAATATAGAAATGTGCGGCGCTTCGCGCCCGGATCCTTCGTGAGTTGGGCAAGGGGGTAAGTCTCAGGATGCCCTAAGGTCGGGCGGAAGTGTGAAAAAATGCGGCAAAAGAAAATTTTTGCCATTTGAATTTTTTTGTTTGTTTTTTTAGTTGTAATGTGAATTAAGTCGTGTTATAATACGCGTACATCGAAGAACCAAATCGGTTTATGAGGATAACTGCGATGCAACGGGACAAACAGAAGAGCGAAAAGACGAACAACGTTAAAGACGTTCGCGAGATCAACAAAATCCCCGATTACGACTGGGTGTTCCGCGACAGCGCAAAGAAGGGCGGAAACGGCAAGGGGGTAGTCGGCGGACTGCTGAAAAAGGATATATGGAAGATTATTCTTTCGTTTTTCTTATTCATAATTAAAAATTCGCCGGTATATATTATTCCCATCGTGTCGGCGGCGGTTATCGACGAAATAGCGGCGGATGGCGGACCCGACACCCAAAAACTTATTATTTATGCGGTTATTATGCTTGTTTCGCTTATACAGAACGTTCCGACTCACGTTCTTTACGCGAAGATTACCGACGGTTTTTTGCGCAATACGAGCGCGGGTATAAAAGAAACCGTTATAAGAAAGTTGCAAAGACTTTCCATTACATATCACACCGAAATGGAAACGGGCAAGTTGCAGTCTAAATTTTTGCTCGATACCGAAAGGGTGGAACAATATTTAAGAATGATTTTCTATTCGTTTATTCCGACTTGCATTTCTCTTGCGGTGAACGTGGGAATTACTCTGTATCAAAGCCCGATTGTCGCGTTGTTTTTCGTGGTGGTCGTGCCTGTAAACCTGTTTTTAACAAGATACTACCGCAAACCGATTGTAAAAAGTTTCGGGGATTTGCGCCGCGAAAACGAAAATCTTTCGGCAAGGCTGACAAGAATGCTCGAAATGCTTCAGGTGACTAAGGCTCATGGGCTTGAAAGCGAAGAAATAAAGCGGCTTGACGCGGATATAAGGATGGTTACCCGCCGCGGACTCGAAGCCGACAGAATGGTCGCGCAGTTCGGGTCTTATTCCTGGGTGATAACGCAGTTTTTTAACGGATTGTGCCTGTTTTTTACCGCGATAATGGCGATAAAGGGCGTGCCGGGGTTCACAATCGGCTCGATAATGCTGTTTCAGTCGTTGTTCAGTCAGATAAACGGCGGCATATCTTCGGTTATAAATTCGTTCCCGCAGATGGCGACGGGCAGAGAATCTATCCGTTCGCTTTCGGAAATTATGAACAGTGACGACGTGGAAATAACAGACGGCAAGACTAAACTGCCTACGGTGGACGGCGACGTCGAGTTCGACCATGTTTACTACAGATATCCCGATAAAGAAGAATACGTTATTAAAGATTTATGCCTTAAGGTGAAAAAAGGCGAATGCATGGCATTTGTAGGGGCGTCGGGGTCGGGAAAATCTACGGTCATGAATATGATTATAGGTTTTCTTAAACCGACCGAAGGCGAACTGCTTATTGACGGAAAGAATATTTGCGAGCTCGATTTGCCGGACTACAGAAGAAATTTATCCGTCGTGCCGCAAAACAGCGTGCTTTTTGAAGGTTCTATCCGCGAAAACATTACTTACGGGCTTAAAAAATATACCGAAGAGCAACTTAACGACGCGGTTGAACGCGCAAACGTGAACGAATTTATTGCGGAAATGCCGAACGGGCTTGATTCTAACGTAGGCGAACACGGCGGAAAACTGTCCGGCGGACAAAAACAACGTATCGCGATAGCCCGTGCGCTCATTCGCGATCCGCGCATACTCATTCTTGACGAAGCGACTTCCGCGCTCGATAACGTATCGGAATATCATGTTCAGAAAGCCATTGAAAGCGTCATTAAAGGCAGAACGACTTTTATAGTCGCGCACAGGCTTTCGACCATTCGTTGCGCAGACCGTATCGCCTGTATGGAAGGCGGGCGAATTGTGGAACTGGGAACATACGACGAGCTTATGGCAAAGAAAGGCAAATTTTATGAACTCAAACAAATGAGCGAAATCAAGTCGGAAGAGTAGTTTGATTATATAATAATAAAAAACCGCTTATGTCGAGATAATCGACTTATAGGTGGGTTTTTTGTTAAGGTTTGGCGAATTATTGAAAAGTGTGCGGCACTTCGTGCCTGGATCCTTCGTGGGTTGGGCAAGGGGTGCGTCTCAGGATGACGGTGGAAAGAAGAAGGATGACCGTAAAGAAAATAATGGAACAGTAAAAGAAAAAACCCGCGGAAGTTGAGATAATCGACTTATAGGCGGGTTTTTGTATGTGAAAGTAATTATAAGGAAAGTCTTTCGACGGAGATGCGGTCGTAGATTTCTTCGTATTTATCTTTATAAAAAAGATTGGTGCCGGGGGTTGTTATAGAAGCCGTGCCGGCTGCTACCGCGCAGCGAAGAACTTCTTCGTCAGGTAAGCCCCTTTCGGTCATAACCAAGGCGGCGGCAAGCATACAATCGCCCGCGCCGACGGTGGAATTAACTGCGACGTTCGCGCTTTTGCAATATAAATGTTCGTTGCCGTCGGTTAAAATCGCGCCGCTGCTGCCTAACGACAAAAGCACCTTTTTCGCGCCGAGATCGATAAGTTTTTTTGCACCGTCTATCATGTCCGCGCGGGTAAGGCATTTGCTTTCGGTTATGGATTCGAGTTCGTAAAGGTTGGGTTTTACTATATCTACGCCCGCGGCGAGCGCGTTTTTGAGTTTTTCGCCTTCGCAGTCGACAGCGATGCGCACTCCGTCGGGAATGCATTTAATGAGTTTTGCGTAATAATCGTCGTTAACGCCTTGCGGAAGCGAGCCGCTTAATACCACGGTGGACACTTTTTTAGAAAGGCGGGCGACGAGATTTATAAGTTCTTCCTGTTTTTCTTCGGGAACGGGTTCGCCTTTGTCGTTAATTTCGGTCATCATAGCGCGTTTGTCTATGATTTTGTAATTGATACGAACATGCCCGGGGGTGGTGACGAATCTGCCTGCGATACCTTCTTTCGAAAGGGTTTGCATAAACTGACCGCCGTCTTCGGCGAACATAAAGCCCGTCGCGATGGCGTCGCCGCCTAATCGGCTGATCCCGACCGCTACGTTAAGGGCTTTGCCGCTGTAGGTTATGATTTTGTTTTCGATACGATTAACTTTGCCAACGTCGAGAGAGTTCAGTTCGACGGTACAATCTATGCTCGGATTGGGGCAAACGGTAAGAATCATTATAAAAAATTCCTTTATTCATAATACGACGGACGTTTGATATTTGAAACGTCCGTCGATACGTTCTTTTATACAGCGCAGCGGTTTATTAGCGGCTGTGCGTTATTATTTGTATGTGCGGCACTTCGTGCCCGGATCCTTCGTAAGCAGAGCAAGCGGGCAAGTCTCAGGATGACTTGTTAAGCCCCAAGCGCGTGAGAAGTAAGCCGAGATTATTCGGCTTTGGCTTCTTTGGCTTCCTTGATGATCTTTTCCTGTGCCTGCGGGGGTACTTCTTCGTATCTTTCGAATCTGGTGGTGAAGCTGCCGCGACCCTGAGTCATACTGCGAAGATCTGTAGCGTATTTTGCAAGTTCGCCCTGCGGCGCTTCTGCCGAAACGATAGTCTTCGTGCCTGCCTGATCGGTGCCGAGAATACGTCCGCGGCGTTTATTCATGTCGCCCATTACGTCGCCGAGATAATCGCTTGGAATGGTGATTTCAACGTGCATGATCGGCTCTAAAATGCAGGGGGAAGCGTTTGCGACGCCTTCCGCAAAGGCAAGTTTTGCTGCGGTTACGAATGCGATTTCTTTACTGTCTACGGGGTGATACTTACCGTCGAACAGCGTGCATTTAAGGTTAACCATAGGATAGCCGGCGAGAACGCCCGTTTTGATTGCTTCGCGCAGACCTTTGTCTACCGCGGGAATGAACTGACGGGGAACGGCTCCGCCGACGACCGCGTCTACGAATTCGTATACGCCGTCTTCCGCGCCCGGTTCGAATCTGACGTTACATACGCCGAACTGACCCGCGCCGCCCGATTGTTTTTTATGTTTACCTTCGGCTTCAGCCGATTTGCGGACTGTTTCTCTGTAAGCGATCTTGGGTTCTTTAAGGATCGCTTCGCAGTTGAATTTATTTTTGAGCTTTTTGCAGAGTATAGAAAGCTGAGTTTCGCCTACGCCCGACAAGAGCATTTCGTTGGTTTCGGCATTTTTGCTGACGGTGAAGGAAATGTCTTCGTCTTTAAGTTTGGAAAGACCTGCGAAAATCTTGTCTTCGTCGCCTTTCTTAGCCGCGTAAACCGCCATAGAGTAGACGGGAGCGGGAATTTCCATTGCGGGGAAGACGTATTTTTCGGCTTCGCAGAGCGTGTCGCCCGTAGTAACGTCGGACAGTTTTGCGAGCGCACCGATGTCGCCGGCGACAACGCTGTCGGTAGGTTCTTGTTTTTTGCCCTTAAGGAAGTAAAGGGTACTGATCTTTTCGCTGTTGCCCTTGTTAACGTTGTTGAGCGTGATACCGGGGCGGAGCGTACCCTGAATAACTTTGAATATGTTCAGACGACCTACGAACGGGTCGACAGTGGTCTTGAATACTCGAAGAACGACGGGTTTTGTATCGTCGCAAGCGAGAACAACGTCTTTTCCGTCTTCGGTCTTGGCTTTCGCGCCCTGTCCGTCGGCGGGGGAAGGAAGCATGGAAATGATTCTTTCCATAAGATTAAGTACCGCTTTGTTTGCAAGTCCGCTGCCGCCGTAAACGGGTACGGTAGAGCCTGCGGTAATACCGAGTTTTAAGCCCATTGCGAGTTCTTCGCCGCTGAGTTCTTCGCCGCCGAAGAATTTATCGAGCAACGCTTCGTCGTTTTCGGCTGCCGATTCACATACCGTATTTCTTACTTCTTCGTACTCTGCCGCGTGCTGTTCTAAAAGCGCGGGATTTTCTTTGCCGTCGAGATCGTAGCCTTTCTTATCGAGAATGCTTACCCAACCCGCAAATTTTTCTTTTTCGAGATGGGGTACGAACATCGGGCAGATCTTGGTGCCGTATTTGGCTTTGATTGCTTCTACCGTGGCGGTGTAAGACGAGTTGTCTTTATCGAGCCCGGTTATGAATATCATTGCGGGGATTTTGTGTTCGCCGCAATAGTCAAGCGCTTTTTCCGTTCCTACGGTCAGGTTGCCCGAACCGCCGGTTACTATAATAGCGCAGTCTGCCGCAGAAAGGGCTTCTACCATTTCGCCTTCGAAATCGAAGAACCCGGGCACGTCGAGCAGATTGAATTTGTACCCTTTATATTCGCAATTGGCAACCGAAAGAGAAATAGATACTTTTTTCGCTATTTCTTCGGGATCGAAGTCCATCGTACTGTTTCCGTCGTCGACTCTGCCTTGTCTGTCGATTGCTTTCGCGTTGAAAAGAATTGCTTCTGCAAGAGTCGTTTTACCTTCGCCGCTGTGTCCTATTAAAGCGATGTTCCTGATCTTTGCTGCCTTGTCACTCATTGTTTTTTCCGTCCTTTTTTCAAATATATAGTTTTTTGTTGCTGAATCAAGCCCCCGAATTATCGTTTTTATGCGGGGTAGACTTGTTCGATTTACACATTTTTCATTATAATATAAACCGCAGAAATAATCAAGAGTTTTTCAAAAAAAAGCATAATATTTTTTTTCGGGGGCTATTTTAAGGAAAAGCGGCGGTATTCGGGCTAAAGGAACGTCGTAATTATTAGAAAAGATGCAAGTGCGGCTTTGGGGACGTGCGGCTTCGCCCGGATCCTTCGTAAGCGGGTCATGTGAGTGCGTCTCAGGATGACGGGCTGATGTGCTTTGGGCGAGTGTGGGGCGAAGGGTAAAAAGGGCGGCGCATTTTTCTTTTCAGGAAATACATAAAAGGATAATTATAAGATAACTAAGCTATTATTGACGTACTTTTGCTTGTTTTATATTCGATTTAGTGATATAATACACGCAGATGGTTAGCCGTCGGCAGTGCATTTGTGCGGAAAAATGACATATTTTGTCGAAATCCGCCGATTTTCGACGCGTGTAATCAAAAATCAATTAAGTGCTGGTAAAAAATTATGTGGTATACATATGTTTATTACGGTTCGCTGGTGGTGCTTATTCCCGGCATACTGTTTTCTATTTTTGCACAGATATGGATTAAGGTCGCTTATTCCAAATATTCCAAAGTTCAGTCGCGCGCAGGTGTGACGGCGGAAAACGTCAGCCGTTCGTTGCTTGATAAAAACGATTGCTACGGCGTGCAGGTTACGCAGATTTCGGGCAATCTCACCGATAATTACGATCCGAAAACGGACGTGCTTTCTCTGTCCGAAAGCGTTTACGGAAACAGTTCGGTGGCGGCGATCGGCGTTGCGGCGCATGAATGCGGGCATGCCTGTCAGCAGCACGAAGGAAGTTTTATGATGCGGTTAAGGAGTATTCTTGTTCCCGTAACCAATATAGGAACAAGGCTTGCCGTTCCCGTGGCGATACTCGGACTTTTAATAGAATGGGCTACCGAAGTCGGCGGATTCGGCACATATATTCTCGTGCTGGGCGTAATTCTTTATTCGCTTTCGACTGTTTTCGCGCTTGTGACTCTGCCTGTGGAAATCAACGCTTCGCAAAGAGCCGTTAAAATGCTGAAAAACGAAGGCGTTCTCGAACGCGACGAAATGCGCGGCGCGAAAAAAGTGCTGTTTGCCGCGGCAATGACCTATGTTGCGGCGCTGTTGATGTCTTTTTTGTATTTGTTGAGATTCCTTATAATCATATCGTCCTCGAGAAAGAGAAAGAATTGATGACAGATTATCGGATATAATCGGTTATAGTAGGGTAACGCCTGCCGAAAACCGCGCGTGCGTGTTTATTGCGCAAGTTAAGTTACATAAGACAACATACCTGAATAATAAAACAAGCGCGACGAAAGTATCCGTACCGCATTGCGGGCGGGAATACAGGGAAGACCTGCGAATATTGCGTTGCGATCGCGGGAAAAAGTGCTCGCATGGGAACAATGGAGAAGTGTTCCCGAAAAATAATTTAGCGGAGGCTGCAATGGCAGTGAACGATCTGGAACGCTCGATAACGGCGTTCGGGGCTGTCCGTTCGTATCTCGACGGTGTGGCGGATTATGAAGCGGACGAAAGTAAAAAAACAATTAAATTTTATGTGGACGGCGGAAAGTCTGTTCTTTCAGCCGAGTTGAAAATCATCATTTTTCTTCAGGTGATGAGATTGTCTGTAAGACTTGACTTTCTCGTTTCCGATAAAAAAAGATCGGACGTTGCGCTTGCGCTGACCGGTCTTAACAATATCATATCCGACGGCGGGTTTGTTCTCGATTATACGGAAGGTGTTCTCGAGTACAGGGTGAGCGATTGCTATCTGAACAGAATGACCGATAAGGCGACGTTTGATTATATGGTGGGCGTTGCGCGCTCTACGATCGGGCATTACTATAAAAGACTCGAAGAGTTGTCTTCGGGGGATATCTCTTTGCCCGAGTTCCTGTTTATGCTTCATGAATAATTGATGGGGTGGAATTATGATAAAAATGCATGTAAACAGGGCGGAAATGATTTATGATTCCGCACTGTCGGTTATTAAAAACAGAAGATGGGTTTATAAAGAAGAAAGCAAAGACCTGATGATAAATTTTATCGTTATGGGTAAAAAAGCGCCCATACCGTTTACTTTTTCGGTAGATAGTTCAAAAAGAATTGCCGAATTGTACGCGCCTTTGACTTTTACGGTGGGCGAAGGCAAGAAAAGGACTTTTTCCGTGGCGGTCGGGCAGACTAACTATGAGATATATGACGGACTGTTCGTTATCGATATGACCGACGGCATGATCTATTATAAAATGACTCACAGATATAAACCCGTTGATCCGAAAGGCGGTGATAAATACCACGAAGATGTTATCGGCGAGGAAACGTTTTTGTATATGGTTGAAAATTCCTGCAAAATGCTGGGCAGATTCAACGATAAGTTTGAAGCTATTAACGACGGAAAAATGTCGCTTTCGGAATTTTTTAATTATCTGGCTGCTTTATAAGGTGTGTTGGCGTGCGCTAAGGTTGGCGGCGTAATTATTTGAAAATGCGGGTATGGCGTTGTGGTCAATTATTGATAGTGTAGGCTCGGCGTTGGGGACGTGCGGCGCAAGCGCCCGGATCCTTCGTAAGCAGGGCAAGTGAGCAAGTCTCAGGATGACCGAGAGATATATTTGCGAAATAGAACAGGCTATGCGGGGTGAAGCAAAGTTTGTTTTGCCGAGACTAATAAAAATATGGGTTGAACGCCTTAATTACCTAAAAAGAAAAAGCGAAATTTGATTGTGCAATGAGTAATAAGAAACCCGACTATGTGCCGATAAACGACTTATAGACGGGTTTTTACTGATTGTGGGGGAGCTTAGTGACGAGCGTTTTTGCGTAGCACTTAATATACTGTTGATAAAAAACGGCGGGTTTTTGTAAAAACCCGTTCTTTTTTTCGATTTGAGATTGACAAGCGCGTGCTTCGGGCGTATAATATGCGGGTGATGACAAAAGGCTTTTTACAGGAGGCAACTATGTTCGATATAGCCATTATCGGAGGCGGGGTGACGGGCGGAGCAATCGCGCGGGAACTTGCCGCATTTACAATAAAAACCGTCGTTCTTGAAAAGGAAGACGATGTTTGCAGCGGAGCAAGCAAGGCAAACAGCGGTATATCCCACGCGGGGTATGACGCGCTGCCCGGAACGAGAAAAGCGTACTTCAACGTTCTCGGCAGTAAAATGATGAAAAAATACTGCGAAGATCTGGGCGTTAAATATATAAACAACGGGTCGCTTGTAATAGCGTTCAACGAAGAAGAAAAGAAAACGCTCGAGGTTCTTCTGGAACGCGGAAAAACAAACGGTGTGGAAGGGCTTTCGCTTATAGACGGCGAGCAATTGCACAAGATAGAACCGAACGTTTCTAAAAAAGCGATTGCTGCGCTTCAGGCTAAGACCGGCGCGATAATCTGCCCGTATGACCTGACGTTTGCCTGCATAGGAAACGCTATGGATAACGGCGTTGAACTGAAAAACAATTTCTTCGTTACGAAAATCGATAAAAACGGCGATTTTTACACGCTTACTTCGGCTAAAGGCGAAATGGTCGACGCACGCATCATTATAAATTGCGCAGGCGCGGGTAGCGGAAAAATTGCCGAGCTTGTCGGCGATAAGAGCGTTAATATAGGGCTGAGAAAGGGCGAATATCTGCTTTTGGACAGAGAAAGCGGAGATTTTGTGTCGCACACTATTTTCTGTACGCCGACAAAAAAGGGCAAGGGCATTCTTGTTTCCAATACGGCGCACGGCAATATTCTTTTGGGCCCGACTGCCGAAGAAATACCCGAAGAAGACAAAACGACCACCGACGAAGGGCTTGCGTACGTTCGTACGAGAGCATCGGAAATGACCGAAAACGTTCCGTTTTACAATACCATTACTTCATTTGCGGGCGTAAGGTCGTATTCGGTTGACAGACACGATTTTATAGTAGAAAAGAGCAGCGTTGCGGAAAACTTTATAAACGTGGCGGGTATAGAATCGCCGGGGCTTACGTCGGCTCCCGCAATCGCGAAATACGTTGTGGATATGGTGGCGGGAATGACCGAACTTAAAGCCAATCCGAATTTTAACGGCAAACGCGAAAAAGCAGCGGCGTTCAGCGAACTCGACGAGAAAACGCAGAACGAACTCATTAAGAAAAATCCCGCGTACGGCAAACTTATTTGCAGATGCGAAAAGGTTACCGAAGGCGAAATAGTCGACGCTATCCACCGCAATCCGCCGGCAAAGTCGATCGACGCGATTAAGCGCAGAACTCGCGCGGGTATGGGCCGTTGCCAAGGCGGGTTCTGCCAGGCTAAAGTTGCGGAAATCATTGCAAGAGAGCTGAATATTCCGCTTGAAAAAGTCACCAAAAACGGCGAAGGTTCGGAATTGCTTGCGGGAAAAACCAAAGATTGCGAATACTAATATAATAGAGTAAGCTGAATAAAGGGGCTTATATGAAAATAAGTTACCCTGATAAAAAGCGAAAGAAAAACGCGATATTGATAAATGTAATACCGATAAAAATCGGCTGGAAATCGCGTAACGGAAAAACGCGACATAGACAAATAAGCGGATACTGAGAAACTGTAAAAACCGAATGGTTTTACTTCGGAGAAAAATGAAAGAATACGATCTGATAATAATCGGCGGTGGTCCTGCGGGGCTTGCCGCTGCCGTTGCCGCAAAAGACGCGGGCGTGGATAATCTTATAATACTGGAAAGAGAAGAAAGACCGGGCGGAATTCTGCGACAGTGCATTCATAACGGGTTCGGGCTGCAACGTTTTAAGGAAAGCCTTACTGGGCCCGAATACGCCAATAATTTTATACGCGAAGTAGAAAAACGCAATATTGAGGTTATGACGAACGCGACCGTTACCGCGCTTTCCGACGATAAAGTCGTTACGGTGGTCAATCCCGAACACGGCGTTATAGAACTTAAAGGCAAGGCGGTTATTCTTGCCATGGGGTGCAGAGAACGTTCGCGCGGGGCTTTGAATATTGCGGGAACGCGACCTGCGGGTATTTATTCGGCGGGAACCGCGCAGAAATACGTTAATATCATGGGATATATGCCCGGAAAACGCATTGTGATTTTAGGCTCGGGCGATATCGGGCTGATTATGGCAAGAAGAATGACGCTCGAAGGCGCAAAAGTGCTTGCAGTTGCAGAGATTATGCCGTATTCTTCGGGACTGAAGCGCAATATCAAGCAGTGCCTTGAAGATTTCGGAATTCCGCTGTATTTAAGCCATACGATTACAGACATCGAAGGCGATAAGCGCGTTACGGGCGTAACTATTTCTAAAGTGGACGAAAACCGCAAGCCGATTCCCGGGACGGAAATGCATTTCGATTGCGATACCGTGCTGTTCTCGGTCGGGCTGATTCCCGAAAACGAACTTTCGAAAAACGCGAACGTGCCGCTTTCTAAGGGAACGCGCGGCGCGGTCGTTTTCGATAACCGCGAAACCGAAAAAGAAGGCGTTTTTGCCTGCGGTAACGTTCTGCACGTTCACGATCTTGTGGACTTTGTGTCGGAAGAATCGGAACTGGCGGGCAGAGCGGCGGCTGATTATATTCTTAACGGAGAAAAGAAACGCGACGTCGTGCGCACCGTGAACGGCGAAAACGTCGGTTATGTTCTGCCGCAACTGGCGGATAAAAACGCGAAACCGTTCGTTAAACTGTTTTTCAGAGTAAGAAAAGAGATAAGAAATGCAAAAATCACCGTTAAGAGCGGCGATACCGTTATTTCGGAAAAGATCAAAAAAATCGTTGTTCCCGGCGAAATGGAGAACATTATTCTGACGGATAAAATACTTGCTCTTGCAAACGAAGAGATATGCGTGGAGGTCAAAGAAAATGAGTGAAATCAGAAAACTGACGTGTATCGAATGCCCCGTCGGATGCGATATTTCGGTTGAACTCGACGGCGAAAACGTTCTTTCGGTTACGGGAAACGGTTGCACGCGCGGCAATATGTATGCAAGAAACGAAGTCGTTTGCCCGCGCAGAGTTATAACTACCACCGTTCGCACTAAAGGCGGGAAAGTGGTGCCTGTTAAAACCGATAAGCCCGTTAAAAAGAGCGAGATTTTCGACGTTATGAAAAAAATTAACTCTTGCGTTGCAGACGACGGCGTTAAAGAAAAAGACGTTATAGTTAAAAATATTACCGAAGATATAAATCTGATTGCAACGGACGATTGCGTCTGATTTGCGTTAATGCGGGCGCGGCGGTGGTGGTTGCTGTGGGTGTGACTGTGATTGCGACGGCGCGGCGGTGCGTAAGTGCGGTGGTTGCGGCTGATACGGCGCGGTGTTGCGACTGCTATGGCAATGCGACGGCATGGCGGCAAAAGTCGGGCTATAGGTCGATTATTAAGGCTTTTTGAACTGTTTTGCGGGTAAGTCGTGCCCGGCATTTATGCGTTTGCGGCACGCGGCGTTTGCAAAAGATTGTTATATGGTACGCGGCTTGGCGTGCGGCAAGATATGATTACATGCGGCTTGGCTGCTTATGATGCGGCGCATGGCTCGGCGTGCGTAAAAGGTGATAATATGAAATGGATAATTGCTTCGGATATACACGGATCTGAACAATATTGCGAAAAACTGCTTGAAAGAGTGAACGAAGAAAAGGCCGACGCGATTTTTCTGCTCGGCGATATTTTGTATCACGGTCCGCGCAACGCTTTGCCCGGGGAATATCAGCCGATGGCGGTGGCGGAAATGCTTAACGCCAAAAAAGATATGATTACCTGCGTGCGCGGGAATTGCGACGCCGAAGTCGATCAGATGGTGCTGGAATTTCCGATTATGGCTGATTACGCGCTTATGTCGTACGGCAACAGGCGCATTTTCTTCACGCACGGGCATCTGTTCGATAAAACCAATCCACCTATGCTTAAAGAAGGCGACGTTATGGTTTACGGGCATTTCCACGTTCAGGACGCCGACGTTAAAAACGGAATAATCTTTATCAATCCCGGTTCGGTTTCCATTCCTAAAAACGGCAGTCGGCACGGGTATATACTTTTTGAAGACGGCATTTTCCTGTTCAAAGACGTCCTTACCGGCGAAACGTTCGATAGGTACAGTCTTTAATATTCGGATTGATTTTAAGAAGAATTTAATAATTGTTGATAGGGATAATTTTTTAATAAAAATACAAAGGGAGAAAATGATATGAACAATGAACAAGATAAAAAACAAGATATAATCAAATCATTCTTAACAGAAAAAGAAAGTGTTACGGTATTAACAAAAGACAAAATACAACAGTTATTATCGGAAAGAATTTCGGGCAAATTTGATAATCGTACGGTTTTCCGCGGACTTACATATGATAGACAATTATTCCCAACGGTGTTTAGGGATACTTCCGGCAAAATAAAAAATTACAAAAATCTAATAGAATATGAAGATAAATTATATTCTGAATATAATCGATATTCGATACAGTATTTACCTTATTATGAAAGTTTAGCCGACTGGCTTGCCAGCGCACAACATTTTGGATTAAAAACGAGACTCGTTGATTGGACATACAATCCGTTAATTGCATTATTTTTTGCGGTTAATAATGAAGAAAACAATGTTGATTCTTATATTTTATCTGCGAGAAAGGAATATACAATAAACGAATTTTTATATTTTTCAGAAACCACATCTCAATTAGACGAGTTTACAAATAAAAGAATGTGGCAAATAAGAAAGAATTTAAGATGGATTGACACTAATTTTGAGTTCCCGAGTTGTTGCGATTTTCCTAAAAACGATGTAAAATGTGAGAATTTTTATAAAAATGCCAGGCAGAAAAATAAAATTTGTTTTCTAGAAACGAATAATGCAAACCCACGAATAATAGCGCAAGAAGGTATTTTTCAACTTTGCCGTTTTCCAACATCTGATACTTGCATATCAACGGTTGAGCAAATCAAAGAAAATTTAATCAATGAAATATCCAATAATATAGATCGTATTTATGTTATACCGCAAGATGTTAAAAGTTGTTTTCGAAGTTTGTTAAATGACTTAAATATTAACACTCCCAAATTATTCCCTGACTTGGAAAACATTTGCAGGTTTATCAATTCTAAATCTTTAACTGAAATTTAGTGATAAAAGTAAAAAACAATAAAAAATGGATAATATTAACCTAAAACAAATAATAGAACAATTCCCCGATTGTGTAAGCACCGGGGCAAAATTAAAGGCCATACTCCTCGATACATATCCAGAAGTATCAAAAGGTATAATAAACGCTATTTTGATTATATCAAATTCCGGAATAGTAAGGGAAATCCAAAATTCAGTAAATATAGATAAAATAGCAACCGACAGATGGCTTAAAAAACTCGAAAACGACTATTGTATGTCCGGTTCGACGGTTGAAAAATGCCTGCAATTATGGATAAATGCTTTTACTCAGGAAGAAACGATTCCTTTATTATCTGAAAAGCCGTCCGCAACAGACGAAGAAATTATCAATGCGATTGAACACGATGATACTTTAGATGAATTATGCGAATGCAACATTGATCAATACATAGTTTATTGCTCTTATATTTTGAAAAATCTTAAAGGACATAAAGGGTTCGTTTATTATGAATTGGCGAAACAACTTCATAGGTATGATTTGTTTATAAGAGATCCGGATTTTGAGTATACGGACAAAGGCCCTGTATATTGTAAAGATTTTACCTACTTATATGATTGCTGGCTTTTATCAAACAAAAAACCACGTTGGGCGGATATTGCCGATGCAGTTAAAGCAATCTGCACTTTGGTAAATTACAAAACAAAAAATATAAATATTTTGATTGAGTATTTACTGCAAGAATCTTTGAAAGAAAAATATAAACCTGCATTTAACGCGTTAGTTAAAACCTATTTAGACGAAGATCCTTTGTTTGATGCTTACTATGATGCTGAAGATTCTTGGTTCGACAGAACGTGTATGAACGAACGTTTTGATTCATTCAATGGCGGTAAGCCTACTCTAGAAAAATATGCAAAGATAGAAGACGAAATCGCTATATCATTCGCAAAAAAAGCATGCATTATTTTAAGAGATAGAAAAAAGTACTTGCGAGAAGATATTTCAATCGACGAACTCGCAGGATACTATAGAGATATAATCAGCACTTTTGAATTTTGGGAAAAGGAGTCTGAAAACGCAAGACGATTCGGCGTAGATTTCTCTAAAACCGAACTGCCAACAATAAAGAAATATGCCGATGAGGGCAACTCCGAAATGATAGGGTTAATTCTTGATTATTATAAAAATCACGACCTTACAAATTACTGGTCGAGTTTTATAAAATACGGCAAGAATGGCGATTACAGAACTCAGTGTAAAATTGCAGAATTTTACAATAATCAATTTGACGATATGCATCAAGAAAGAGATTTTAAGGAAGCCGCAAAATGGTATGAACTTGCTATAGATAACAAGGCGAGAGATATCGATTCGTTAGTAATTGAAAATTATAAAAAAATGCTTGAACAATATGATGCAAAAAAATATGCGGATAAAATTAACGACTTGCAAAAAAAATAAACGCTTGCCATAACGAATGGGATTATTTAGTTAGACAATAATATTAGAGTATATTTACAATAAAGCCGACACGGCAATTTTAACTGAAAAAGTAAAGGAAGTATGTAATAAAATATTATCTAAAGTTACGAGTTACGGGTAAAACGAAATTCGAAAAAGAATTGAGTCTGCACGATATTTTAGCGCAAAAGGTCTTGTATGATGACGTTGCAAGAAACAATTTATTAAAGTTTCGCACTCGAAGCAATACGATTTTAGGGGTTCTATCTTATAAAACAGCCGCTTGCGAAGGGATTGCTAAAACATTCAAATTTTTGCTTAACGCTTTGAACATAAAATGCTTTGGTCATTAAAGGTGAAGTAACCGACGCTTTAGCCGATAATGAAAATTCATATATTCTTCACGCTTGGGATATGGTAAAAATCGACGGTAAACCATATTACGTCGATTTAACATGGGATATAATTTCATCCGACAGAAATATTCCCCGCCACGATTATTTTAATCTTACCGATAACAATATGTCTATAAAGCACATTGTTGAACAAGGATATCCTGCATGTACTACGAAAAACAATAATTTTTTTGTTAAAAATGACCTTATAGCAACAAATAAACAAAAATTACTAAAGATAGTCGCGGAGAAAATAAAAAGCGGCAAAAATTTCGTTGAAGTAAAACTCGATTCTCAATTTTTTAATGAAAATTCAGACTCATTTTCTATTGTAGATAACTATCTGCGTAGCCTTACAAACGGCACTCGGCATTATTCTCTTCGCGGAACAGAACCGTCAAAGCAGAGTGTCTGCGATTATGAATGGAAATTCAAATAGAACACCCCAAAAATGCAAAAAAGAGTTCGGCAAACGCGAACTCTTTTTAATCTATCAGAAAAAACCCACCGGCTATGCCGGTGTTGCCAAAAAAGCTTTAGCTTCAAGCATAAAAAATATATACTTGGGTGGGAAAAACGAATTATTAAAAACGTGCGGCATGAGTGCCTGGATCCTTCGTAGGTAGGGCAAGCGGGTTCGTCTCAGGATGACGGGAGAGAAATAAAGAAATACTACAAAACCCGACTATGTGGCGATAATCGACTTATAGGCGGGTTTTTGTTTGTTTTGTGGGCGGAAAAAATGCAAAAAGTGGCGGTAGTGTATTGATTTTTGGTTTACGCGGAGGTATAACCGTAGGCGAGAAAGGTCGGACGGTGAAGCGCGGGGTTTTGCGCTTTGCAAAGGAGAAAAAATGACAACCGAAATAACAGATAAAAAGGTCGACGTGAAAAAGGCAAGATTCTTTTGCGGGGATAAGAATGCCGACGCGTTGACCTTTTCGATTGCAAAAACGTATAACGGCGTTTCGCTTGTCGGCGTGCCTGTTTACGTTAAAACAAGAAATATTCTCGGCGATTGCAGAAAGAAACTTCTTACCGCAACGGAAAACGACGATAAACTGGTTATTGAATGGAAACTCGGCAAAGAAGCGACGGCGGTCAGCGGAAGGCTTGCCTGTCAGATTTCGTTCGAACGCGACGACGGTACGCTTATATTCAACACGCAGATGTTTTACGTTTATATAGGCGAATCCATTCCCGACGATCTGATTGCGTCGGACGGAAGCGGTTCTTCGTATGCAAGCGATATTTACAGTAAACTTGCGCGATTTGAAGAACTTACCGAAGCGGGGCTTGTAAGTTCGGTGAACGAAAAGAAAGGCAACGTTACGCTCACCGCGGCGGACGTCGGCGCGCTTGCGGACGGTTCGGATATAAGTCTGCTTATAAACGACGCGGGATATGTGGTTCAGACCGATATCGACAACACTATCGCAACTCATGACGGATCGACGACGGCGCATGCCGATATTCGCGCGCTGATAAACAATGTAAAAACCGTGGCGGAAAAGGGAACGGTCACCGTGGTTTATCAGACGGCGGAAACGATGGTCGCTATGCTGAACGGGTTTGCGGCGACCAAGTTCAAGGCGGGCGATTGTATAAGGATACGTCAGAGCGGCGTGCCCGATTTTTATGTTACGCGCATATCTTCTACGCAAAAGCCTTACGTTTTTACTACCGTAAAAGCGATAACCGAAAGTTGCGGGGAAAACGGCGAGTTGCAGATAGGATACTTTTTTGTAACGACTGCAAGCGGGAGCGGCGGAACGGGACTGCCCGACGTTGCGGCGGCTGACGCGGGCAAAATTCTGAAAGTGAGCGACGACGGTGAATGGGCTGTTGTTTTGCCGGACGTTTACGACGGAAGCACGACCGATTATATTTCTTTCCATATAAACGGGTTCAAATATTACGCGGAACCCGAGACCGACTGGATATCCTGGTGCGACACGGCGTTCAACACAAAAGGGTTCGCTCACGTTAAGGTTGACGGAGCGCATTATATAGTGGATTCCGAGTCGAAAAAAATGTATATTTCGGGGCTTGAAACGCCGATTTCCGCGTTGGCGTTTATTGCGGAGAACGAACAATACGTTACTATGGCGGATTCAGAATAAAGGCGGGTGAGATTATGAATAAGACGATAACGCGAAGCGGGGGAATAAAACTTAAAACGGCGGGCAAGACCTGCAACGAAGACATAACTTTAAGACTTAATCTGCAGGACAAAACGGCGACCGAGAACGGCGCGCGATATACTGCGGACAGCGGCTACGCGGGGCTTTCTTCGGTTACGGTGGATATTCAGTCGAGCAATCTTGACATAGTTTGCAGACCCGACGGAACGCCTTTGGACGAAGACATAGGCAAACTTGTGCTTTGCTGCGCCGAACCCGAGAAAATTTCTTTTTCGTCCGATGCGGAAAATCAGTTGCTTCAATATGTTGATTTGCCGATCGTTCTGCCGATAAAAGTCAAAATGTGCCCCGTAACTGCGCTCGGGAGCAAAATATATATTTTCGGGAGTCTGGACGACTACGAAAACAATATTTGTGTGGTCGATTTATCCGATAATACCGTTACGACAATTACGAAGGCGTTCGGGTATTCGATGAAAGACTCTAAGGCGGTTACGGTGGGCGATAAAATATATATTTTCTGCGCGCCTGCGGCAAAAATACTCATGTACGACCCGCAGACCGATACGCTCACCGAAAAACTCGATTGGGCGTGCGGGGCGAGCGTGTATATGGGTTGCGCCGTTTATAACGATTGCATTTATATTGCGGGTAAAGATTCGGCATATAAAGCAGGAAAGGGTGACATGTATCTGTACTGTTACAATACCATTTCGAACAGCGTAACATCGATGGGGTGGATTTCGGGGCAGAACTATCGTTACGCTTCGGTTGCGGTGTACGGCGATCATCTTTACGTTGTAGGCGGACAAAGACAGTCGAGTTCCTACGATACGGTGAAAGTCATTATGAAATATGACTTCGAAGCGAAAACCTGGACGTCGCTTAACGACGCGCTTCCAAATTCGCGATATCAGTTGAAAAATCTTCTGGTGGGGTCGAAACTCTATCTTTTCGGCGCAATGTATTATCCGCAGGAAGTTTATTGTTTCGATTTTGAAACCGAAACGTGCGAACTTGTGGGCAAACAGTTTCCTAACTATAACGACTATGAAAACGTGTGGTATGCCAACGCTTTTTACAGAGTGGGCGGCAGTACTACCGAATCCGTACAAAAAACGATCGCAAAATTTACCGTTGATTTTGCTCTGCCGCATGGCAACGTGTTGTTGTATGAGAGCGGGTGCGGAAAGCCGATTAAAATTATGAGCGGGAAAAACGAAGTGGAAGTTAAAATAAAAAACGTGTTTATCGGGAACGATTCGGGGCGCTCGGTTCTTTGCGACGCGTATTATCATAACGGCACGGCTTGGGTGAATATCAATACGGGTGCGACGTTGTAATTTTTTAGTGTAAGGGGGGGTAAAGGCGAATATAAAGGCGGGCATGTGCGGGGTGCATGTGCTTCGCTTTTTTTGTGCGTTTTTTTTGGGAAAAGTCGCGATAATCGATTTATAGGCGGGTTTTTGTGGGGTGACGGATTATCGGAATGTGCAGGTTTGGCGGTGGGGTGTAATTATTGATAGTGTGGGCTCGGCGTTGGGGGCGTGCGGCTCAAGCACCTGGATCCTTCGTAAGCAGGGCAAGGAGCAAGTCTCAGGATGACGGAAAGTTGGCGAATTATTGAAAATGAATGGCGTAAAGCGGGTGCAGCTCAGGATGACGGTGGGGAAAAAGAACGACATAAATAATAGGGATAAGCGGGTGTGTAGTTTAATATAATAAACTCGGATAAATGATTGATATGGCGACAGTTTCGGATATTTTTTTGCTGTTAGGGTCGATTACCGTCTTTTTGTTCGGTCTTAAAAAACTAAGCGCGGACACGGGTGAGTTGTGCGGCGGAAAACTCGATTATTTTGTGCGAAAAGCGACGTCCAACAGATTTGGCGGTGTGCTGGCGGGAATGATTTCTACTTCCGTTCTGCAAAGCAGCGTGGCGACAAACGTTATTGCTATCACTCTTGTAGAAAAAGGGGTGATAGACTTTTTTGCCTGTGCGGCGGTGGTTATGGGTACCAATATAGGGACGACTATCACGGGGCAATTAGTTTCGCTGTCTGCCGTATTTGATTTCGAGCCGTCTGCGATAGGCGGCGTTATTGCTTTTATCGGCATGATTTTGTCGCTTTTCAATAATAAAAAAGTAAAATCGGCGGGCGGAGCGTTGCTCGGGTTCGGGTTTTTGTTCGTGGGGCTGGGAATGATGACCGAATCGGCTGCAAACTTCAAAAAATACTACTGGTTCACTTCGCTTTTTCTTGTTGAAAACCCCGTTGTTTTATTTTTGAACGGGCTTGTTGTCACGGCGATTTTGCAGAGTAGTTCGGTTGTTACGAGTATTATTATCGTGTTGTCGTCGGTGGGACTTGTGTCTTTCGATTCTGCGGCGTTTCTGATTCTCGGGGCGAACGTAGGTACTTGTCTGCCGGTAATAATCGCTTCGGCAGATATGAGCGAGCAGTCGAGAAAATCTGCGTATTTTAATCTTGCGTTCAATATTTTCGGCACGCTCTTGTTCTTTTTTCCGCTGTTATCCGATAGATTTATCGGCGCGATTCCCTTTTTCAATACCCCCGACACGGGCAGAAATATAGCCAATTTCCACACGTTCTTTAATCTTGCGGTGTGCGTCGTTATGCTGCCGATATTGAAACCTTTCTGCGGTCTTATCGAAAAGATATTCAGCTTTTTCGACCGCCCGAAAAGAGCGCGAAAAACTCGCCGGAAATCTGAAGTTAATGCGTAAAATTGTTTGACAACGAATTTGTATTATAGTATAATCAGCAAAAATGTTAGGGGGCTAACAATATGTGCTCTGACGGAACTTCGCCGACGTCTTTGGGGTTGTGCCTCAGAAAGGTTAATATAGGCGTCAGACGGTATATGGATAACAGCGAAGTCAAAAATCAACTTGACAACGTGACCGGAACTCACGGATATATCGTAGGATTTTTGAAATCAAAAGACGGGGAGGACGTGTTTCAGCGCGACGTCGAAGAACGGTTTTCTATGCGGAGAAGCACGGCTTCGTCTATTCTTACGCTTATGGAAAAAAACGGACTTATCGTGCGTTGTTCGGTAGACTATGACGCAAGACTGAAAAAGATTGTTTTAACCGACAAAGCGCGGGAGTATATAGAACGTTTCGAAGAAGAAGGCAGAACGATGGAAAAGGTTTTGTCGAACGGTTTTTCGGATGAAGAAAAGCAACTGCTTATTTCCATGCTTGCGCGGGTGAATGAGAACCTTAAAAAGGCAAATAACGGGCTATAAGCCCGTTATCGGCTGTTTTACTACACAAAAACTGGTGGCAGACGGCTGATTTATATACGAAATAATTTTTGCAAAAGGATGAAATATGACGGTAAACACATTTAATTTAACCGCGGCTGCGGACGGATTATTGCCGACTTTCGGAATAATTGCGATTATTCTGGTAGTTATGGTAATAGTTATCGCAGTGCTTTCGCGCGTGTTGAAAAACACTGTTATCGGCAAACTTTCAAGGAGTATACGGCAATATAAAACGCCGGCTATACTTACGCCGATTTTTATGGTGGGCGAAGTTATATTCGAACTTGTCGTCCCCATGCTTATGTCTAAAACCATACTTGAATATTTAACCGAACTGAGTAATCCGAGCGCGCCGACATGGTCGCTTAAGATGTTCGATAAAACCATTGTCGAACTGTCTACCGCGGCGCCCGATTTCGGATATCTCGGTATATGCGCGCTCATTCTGATCGGTTGCGGCGTTATGTCGTTTTTGTTCGGAACCTTTTCGGGTGTGTTCTGCGCCAAAGCGTCTTCGGGATTTGCGGGCAATTTAAGACATGACCTTTATTATAAGGTGCAGAATTTCTCGTTTTCGAATATCGATAAATTCTCGTCGTCGAGCCTTGTAACCCGTCTTACGACAGACGTTTCGAACGTGCAGAACGCTTTTATGATGATGATAAGAATGGGCGTGCGCGCGCCGCTTATGATGATCTGCTCGTTCAGCTTTTCGCTTAACGCGTTCGCCGCGCTCGGTAAAGCGCAACTGGATACGATGACGACCGTTTATTGTATAGTCGTTCCGTTGTTGCTTGTAGGTCTTGGCACGCTGATGGTCATTGCGATGCCGATGTTCAACCGTATTTTCAAAAGATACGACGCGCTTAACGAATCCGTTCAGGAAAACGTTAAGGCTATGAGAGTGGTTAAGGCGTACGTCAGGGAAGATTACGAAAAAGAAAAATTCGGCAAAGCGTCGGAACAGGTGAGAAAGGACTTTACCAAGGCGGAAAGAATTCTTGCGTTCAACTCGCCGCTGATGATGTTTGCCATGTACGCAACGCAGATTGCCGTATTTATGATTTGCGGCAGATTCGGTATTATTCACGGCAACACCGAAGTTATAAGCAAACTGCAGATGCTGGTTTCGTATTCGATGTCGGCATTGATGAGTTTTATGATGCTTTCGATGGTGTTCGTTATGATTACGATGGCGTACGCTTCGGCAAAGAGAATTTGCGAAGTGCTTGACGAACAGAGCGATATCGTCAACCCCGAAAACCCCGTTTATACGGTTAAGGACGGTTCGGTCGATTTCGACAACGTAAGCTTCAAGTACAGCAAGAAAGCCGAAGAATACGCGTTGTCCGATATAGACCTGCACATCAAATCGGGCGAAACGATAGGTATTATAGGCGGAACGGGTTCATCCAAGTCGTCGCTTATAAACCTTATTCCGAGATTGTATGACGCGACTTGCGGCTCGGTTAAAGTAGGTGGTGTGGACGTAAAAGAATACGACCTTAAAACGTTGAGAGATAACGTTTCGGTCGTTCTGCAGAAAAACCTGCTGTTTTCGGGAACGATCGCCGAAAATATCAGATGGGGCGATAAAAACGCTTCGGACGAAGAAGTCGAACGGGTTTGTAAACTTGCGCAGGCGGATGATTTTATAAAGTCTTTCCCCGACGGTTACAACAGCCGCATAGAACAAGGCGGAACTAACGTTTCGGGCGGGCAGAAACAGCGTCTGTGTATTGCGCGCGCGCTGCTTAAAAAGCCCGCGATACTTATTCTCGACGACTCGACTTCGGCGGTGGACACGCACACCGACGCGCTTATAAGAAAGGCGTTTGCCGAAGAAATACCAAATACCACGAAGATTATAATCGCTCAGCGTGTGGCTTCCGTTCAGGACGCGGACAAGATTATCGTTATGGACGGCGGAAAGATCAACGGTATGGGAACGCATGAAGAACTGCTTAAGTCGAATGAAATCTATCGCGAAGTCTTCGAAACGCAGAACAGAGTACGTCAAGGAGGTGAAGACTGATGCCGAGACAGGGTTTTAAGGGACCTAAGCCCAAAGTTTCAAAATCTACTTTGCCGAGATTGTTGAAACAGTTATTCAAAAATTATAAATGGCAATTGGTGATAGTGGCGATTTGCCTTATTCTGTCCGCGGTGGGAACGTCGGCGGCGGGAATATTTCTTAAAAATATTACGTCGGCTATAACCGACGGCGACTGGAACGCGTTTATCAAAGTAATTATCGTTATGGTCTGCGTGGTTACCTGCGCGGTTATCGCTACGTTTTTAAGATCGCTCGTTATGGCGAAAGTTACGCAAGGGTTTTTGCGCGATACGCGTAACGCGATGTTCAATAAAATGCAGAACCTGCCTATCAGATATTTCGATACGCATACGCACGGCGATATAATGAGTACTTACACCAACGACGTAGACGCGATGCGGCAACTGATTTCGGAAAGCCTTATTTCTATTATTCAGACTTCCGTTTCGCTTGTGGTAATGGTCTGCACTATGCTATACTATAGTATATGGCTGACGCTTGTGGTCGGACTGTTCGTCGTGTTTATGATGATTATAGTCAAAAAGGTCGGCGGCAATTCTTCAAAGTACTTTGTTAAACAACAAAAAACGCTGGGTAAATGCGAAGGGTTTGTGGAAGAAAGCATGAACGGGCAGAAGGTCATTAAAGTGTTTACGCACGAAGAAGAGTCCGAAAAATCGTTTGATAAGATCAACGACGAACTGGTTGAAGACGCTACCAAAGCAAACACGTTCGCTAACATTTTAGGGCCGATGATGAACAATCTCGGACACTTGCTGTATATCGTACTGGCGATCGTCGGCACCGTGCTTGCGATTGCAAATCTGCCGGGGTGGATGAAGTCTTTCTCGCTTTCGGGCGCGGCGCTCGATCTTGCTATAATCGTTGCCTTCTTGCCGATGAGCAGAAACTTTACTCAAAGCGTTTCCAACGTAACTCAGCAGATGAACTCGGTGTTTATGGGGCTTGCCGGTGCAGAACGTATTTTTGCGATAATCGACGAAGAACCCGAAGCCGATAACGGTTACGTTACGCTTGTAAACGCCGAATATGACGAAAACGGGCAGATACGCGAAAGCGAAAAACGTACCGAAATGTGGGCATGGAAACATCCGCATAAAGCCGACGGAACGGTCACGTTCACTCCGCTTAAGGGCGATATAGTGTTTGACGACGTTGACTTCGGTTATACGCCAGACAAGATTGTTCTGCACGGCGTATCGCTTTACGCAAGGCCGGGGCAGAAAGTTGCCTTTGTGGGCGCGACGGGAGCGGGTAAAACCACTATTACAAACCTTATTAACAGATTTTACGATATTGCGGACGGTAAAATCCGCTATGACGGAATAAATATCAACAAGATTAAAAAAGCGGACCTGCGCCGCTCGCTCGGTATTGTTTTGCAGGATACCAATCTGTTTACGGGTACGGTTATAGATAACATTCGTTACGGCAGACTTGACGCGACCGACGACGAATGTATTGCCGCCGCAAAACTTGCCAACGCGCACGACTTTATTACAAGACTTCCGGACGGCTACAATACTATGCTTACCGCAGACGGGGCTAACCTTTCGCAAGGTCAGCGGCAGTTACTCTCTATTGCAAGAGCAGCCGTTGCGGACGCGCCCGTTATGATAATGGACGAAGCGACTTCTTCGATCGATACGAGAACCGAACTTCTCGTTCAGCAGGGTACCGACAGACTTATGGAAGGCAGAACGGTTTTCGTTATTGCGCACAGGCTTTCTACCGTACAGAACTCCGACGTTATAATGGTACTCGATCACGGCGTGATTATAGAACGCGGTTCGCATAACGACCTTATCGCTCAGCACGGAAAATACTATCAGTTGTATACCGGCGCGTTCGAACTCGAATAATTTTTACATTATAAAAAATGCGCCTATAGGTCGATTATTGATAAGTTTAGTCGATTTATAGGCGCGAAAATATATTAATTTTAAGCGCGAAAATATATTAAAAATATTAACAAGGGGATAGGTATGAACAACTTTGACGAAAGAAACAACGGTTGGAAATACTCGGGTAGCGGTAATTACGGACAGTATAATCCCGAACAAAACAATCAGCAGAACGGTATGCAGAACGGGCAGGCTTACAACCCGCAGCAAAACGGCTGGCAATACGGGCAGTACACGCAGCCGAGCGGACAGCAGTACGGACAATATGCTCAACCGAATAACGGGCAGTACAATCCGCAACAGGGCGTGCAGTACGGCGCATATAATCAGCCGAACCAATCTTGCGGGCAGCCTTATAGCAGCACACAGTATAATCCGACCGATTATCAGCGCGGTTTTATGGACGGGCAGAAATCGGTTATGCAACAAAACAAGCCCGCGCAGAGAAACACCGGAAGGAATGATCGCGTTATGGACGGGTTCGGCAAAGCGTTGACGTCCTGCATTTTCGGGTTTATCACTTTTGTATTTCTGACGGGCAGCGGCTTAATCTCGTTGGCGTTTGTGTTGCCGCTTATTATAATGGGGCTTGTTTTCGGAATAAAATCGATTAAGTTGTTTTCCTGCAGGGTTAAGGAAGGCAGAGTAAAACCTGTTCCCGCATTGGTTTTGGGTATAGTGGGCGTTGTTATGACTTCGTTTGCGATTATGTCAGCTATGCTGTATATGTTTTCTTGAAAAGAGTAAAAAACCTGCATATAGGTCGATTATCGGCGTGTATAATAAAAACGACTCGGAAATCCCGGGCCGTTTTTTGTTGGGAAAATAAAGTTTGCCGGTTGTTTGAAGAGTGATTGTGTAAAGGTGCGGCTTACGCCTGGATCCTTCGGCAAGCTCAGGATGACGGGGGACAAGTTGCACTTTTGAGAATATGCTTGTGCGGGTGAAGCGGCTGATAGTCCTCTCTCGGCACTTGCGTGCCACTTCGCCTACGCGGCGGACGCGCCCCTTTTGTCGCTAAAGCGACAATTCCCCCGTAAACGGGGGAATCTACCCCAAAAGGGGAAAGCGAAGTTTGACTTGTGTTAAAATTGTGCGGGTGCGGCGTTGGAGTGTGCGGCTTACGCCTGGATCCTTCGGCAAGCTCAGGATGACGGGGGAAAGAAAAAGGATGACCGAAAGAAAAATAAGGGAAAGGGAAAAAATAAAATAAAAAACCAGCAAAGTTGAGATAATCGACTTATAGGCGGGCTTTTTGTGCTTTATGGTGATAAATTTTCAGAATATGGAGCGTTTTAGGATTACCGAATGGTGTGGCGTTGAAGTGTGCGGAGAAAAACGTTATTTTTTAGTTGTGGGGGCTTTGCGGCTGAATTCGGGCGGGAGATATTTTTGTTCCGCCTTATATAAGTCTGCAGACGTGGTACGGAATTCTTGCGGAGTAATGTTTTTTACCGCTTTGAAAACGGTGCATAGGTGCGACGCGGACGAAAAACCGCTCATTGCGGCAATCTGGGATAAGCCGTAATCGGTAGATTTAAGAAGTTTTTCTGCGCTGGAAATTTTCTTTTCGGTAAGATAATCTTTAAGCGAAACGCCTTTCTTTTCGTAGAACAGTTCGCGGAAATAGTTGTAATTGTAACCGATATTGGAAGCGATTTCTTTAACCGAAAGATTTTGCGTGGCGTTTATATCTATATAGTTTAATATATAGGCAAAATTGTCGTTTCCTTGTTGCTTTTTTGCATGATTGCAACGCATAAACTGCAAAACTATTCTTTCGGCAAGGTTATTGAGCACAAGCTGGAACATAGGCTTGCGTTCCTGTAACTCGTTGTAACATTCGAGCATAAGTTTGCCGATGGTTCCGTCGTCGCGATACAAGCCGTTTTCCATTTCGAAATTGTTGAGCGTGAACGAAATGTAAATTACGTCGGTATCTTTTACGCCTTCTTCGTTATGATAGGCTTCGGGACGAGAAACCGAGTAAGTCCCCGCTTCGAACGTGTGATTTGTGCCGAGAATGTTAACCTGACCATGACCCTTGAAATAGTAAACGAGTTCGTAATACGGGTGAAAATGGTTTCCGTTAAAATAATCTTTGGCGTAGGTTACGCGTATACATGACTTCAGTTCTATTCCGAGCATGTTTTCCCCTTTGTTAAATCATTATTATAATACATTGCGTAGTAAAAGGTTGGCGTGATTATCAGAATGTGCGGCACTTCGTGCCCGGATCCTTCGAGAGCAGGGCGGGTGAGCAAGACTCAGGATGACGAAAGAGAAAAAACGGGATGACGAGGACGGGGCGTTGTTATGTAAGCCGCATAAAAAATTTTTGATGGTTGAGCGCGGTGTTGTTTAAGGCGAATAAGTACGCCGCAAAAATACACAATAAGTATTGGCTCATTACGCAATTTCATTTCAAAAAATATTATATCAGAAAATTTTGCATTGTCAATATATTTGTCGGGAAAAATACAAAAACATGCTTACAAAACGGGTTTTTGTGCTTATTTTAATGTTTTGTGCGTTTTTTAGCTTGTTATTCGATTTCAAAAATTACGGGTTGTGTATTTATTAAAATATACCTTTATGTCAAAAAATAAAGATATTCGTTTTGTAAAGTACGTCTGTTTGAAAAATGGTATTTACAATTGGCGGGTTCTATGCTACAGTACTTTGCGAAGATAGGTGCCGCGCCTTGATTTCCCGAAACGGGGAGGCTGCGGACAGGAGGATTAAACGATGAAAAAAACGATAAGCATTGCGCTTGCCGCTGCGGCTTTAACCTGCGGCGTAGCTTCGGGTTGCAACACAAAAACTCCGCTCGATCCGCAACACGGTACAGCCGATCAGAGCAAACTTTTCGGAATGTGCTATCTTCTGGAAGAAAGAAGCGTAGAATCGCTCAATATAGAAAAAGAAGTGGAACTGATGAAAAATATGGG
>CAKQXZ010000002.1 GCA_934292955.1 uncultured Clostridia bacterium | reverse complement strand
CTACAAAACGGCGCGTATCTTCCAAAGTAATATCGTTAATACCGTTTTTTTGAAGAGCGCGGTTCATACAGGCGTTAAGACCGAGCAGTGTATCTATAAGCGTTCCGTCAAGATCGAAAATTGCAAGTTTTTTCATGGGTGTTAAAATAATAATTGTTTCGATTTGTCAAGATTATAGCGTGATAACGGTGCTATAGCCCGACTTTTTACATTCTTTCGGGGGTGGCGATGCCGAGAAGGGCAAGGGCGTTTTCAAGCACGGTGCGCACGCATTTTGTGAGAGTAAGTCTGAATTTGACCTTGTTTTCGTCTTCGGCGGTGAGAATTTTGCACTCGATATAGAACTTATTATATAATTTTGCAAGTTCTATCGCATAGCGGGTGACAAAGGACGGTTCGTATTTTTCCGCCGCGTTCTTAACCGTCTGCGGGAAGAGCGAAAGTTGGTTTATAAGTTCGTATTCGGCACTTTCGAGCGTTTCGGGCATAACGTAATCGGCATAATCGACGGTCGCTTTTGCAAGCACGCCGAAACAGCGGGCGGCGGTGTATTGAACGTAAGGTCCGGTTTCGCCGTCGAAGTTAAGCACTTTGTCGTAAGAGAATACGATATCTTTGATTTTGTTGTTCGAAAGCGCGCCGAAAATGACCGCGCCTACGCCGACCTGTTTTGCGATTTCTTCTTTGTTGCTCAGTTCCGAATTTTTTTCGTTTATGACGTTATAGCACTTTTCGATGCATTTATCGATAACTTCTTCAAGCCAGACGACGTGACCTTTGCGGGTACTCATTGCGCCGTCTTCCAAAGATACCATGCCGTAAGCGACGTGAACCATGTCTTTAGCCCAGTCTTTGCCCATAAGTTCGAGAACTTTGAATAACTGCTTGAAATGCAGGTTCTGCTGATAGGCGACCACATACAGACATTTATAAAAATCGTAAGTTTTTTTGCGGTAGAACGCGGCGGCTAAATCGCGCGTGGCGTAAAGAGATGCGCCGTCGGAGCGCAGAATTATGCAGGGGGGCATATCGTACGCGTCGAGATTGACGACCATTGCGCCCTGACTTTCGGTGAGCAGATTTTTGGCTTTGAGTTCGTCTATAACAGGCTGCATTTTGTCGTTATAAAAACTTTCGCCCGCGTAAGAATCGAACTTAACGTTCAGAAGGTCGTAAATACGTTCGATATCTTTAAGCGTCATTGCCTTGAACTTTTCGAACAGGGCGACGGCTTCGGGATCTTTTTGTTCTATCGCCTTAAAATACGCGCGTGCGGCGTCGTCCATTTCGGGGTGTTTTTCCGCTTCTTCGTGATACTTGACGTAAAGGCGTGTGAGTTCTTTAAGTCCGCCTTTTTCGACGGCTTCTTCGCTGCCCCATGCCTTATAAGCGTAAATGAGCTTGCCGAACTGCGTGCCGTAGTCGCCAAGGTGGTTTATGCCGACTGCCTTATATCCCAAAAAGTTGAATATTTTATAAAGCGAACTGCCGAGAACGGTCGTGCTTAAATGCCCTATATGGAAGGGCTTTGCTATATTTATAGACGAATAGTCGATGCATATCGTTTTGCCCGCGCCTTCATTTGAACTGCCGTACTTTGCGCCTTGAGTAAGAACGTCCGACAGAACTTTTGAAGAGAAAGAGTTGCGGTCGACCTTGAAATTAAGATATCCGTTTACAGCCGAAACTTCGGTGATTACGTCGTCGGTCGGGAAAACTTCTTTAAGTTCGTTTGCAATCATCACGGGCGATTTGCGCAACGCCTTTGCAAAACGGAAACAGGGCAGAGCGTAATCTCCCATTTCCTGCGAAGGGGGCGCGGAAATGTATCCCGCTATTTCTTCGGAAGTTACTCCGTCGATTTTAATCTTTTCGGATATGTATTTTTTGTAGTCCATAAAAACTCCTTAATCGGGCTGAAACGGAACGTGCGCCGTAATATGCTCGCTTATAAGCGGTGCTTTGGATGCTTTTTAAGTGCGCCGACAAACGGAATTCCGCCTTTTTCGACCGTTCGTTGCGTATTTTATCATAAAACATAATTTATTGCAACAAATAACGCCGCCGCAAACGCAATTTTGATTATGATAGGCTCGATTACGGCTTGACGGGCGGCGCGTTATTTTGTATAATCGGTGTGTTGTAAGGTTTGACGGGGGTGCGCGGTTGTTGAAAAGGTTGGCAGAATTATCAGAAAGTGCGGCACTTCGTGCCTGGATCCTTCGTAAGCATGGCAAGGGGCAAGTCTCAGGATGACGAAGGGGCAGTGCGTTGGGGCAAGTGCGGTAACGGATTATAAGAATGTGCTGCCAAAGAGCCTGGATCCTTCGGCTACGCTCAGGATGATGAAGGACTAAAAATCAAGCGAAAAGTTGAGATAATCGACTTATAGACGGATTTTTAGGCGTTATTGATATAAAATAAAGGCGATATAAATAAGGAGTGAACATGGAAAAGGTTACATTACATTTTTTAACGCAGAACAAGCATAAAGTTCTTGAAGCGAAAGAAGCCCTTAAAGGGTATCCGCTTGTGAATATCGAACAACTCGATTGCGAAAAGCATGAAAATAAAGACGATTCGGTGAGCGACGCGCTTAAAGAAATTGCCGTGAGCGCGGCGGTCGACGGGGCTGAAAAGAACAATCTTATAGTAGTTGCCGAAGACGCGGGAATATTTTTCGAAGCGTTCGAAGATTTCCCGGGAATGAACACCAAATGGATAATGAAAAAAATCGGATACGACGGTATTTTGTCGCTGCTTGACGGAAAGAACAGAAAGGCGTATTTCCGCACCGTGCTGGCTGTCAGTCTGCCCGACGGAAGATACAAGACTTTTGACGGAATAATTAAGGGCAGAATTGCCGATAAGGTCTACGGCGAAGATATGGATTGCATGGACTACGACCGCATATTTATTCCCGACGGCTCCGACGTGCCGTTCGCGCTTATGATGAACGATAAAAGACAGATGAGCCACAGATATCTTGCGTTCTGCAAAGTGGGCGAGTTTTTAACCGAACACGGCGCGGCAGGGCTTGGCGATAAGTCGCTGTAATATAAAGATAATATATTATAAACCCATAAAATCAGACTCGCAGAATTTGTTCCGCGAGTTTTTTTTTCGGCGGAATTTGGAAAACTGAAAAATCATAGGGAAAATGCGGCGTTTTAGGGGGCTTAAAAATTTGTGCCAAAGAAATTTTCAAAAAAGTATTGACAAAATTTATTTTTGTGGTATAATACAGTTACGTTAACGTTAACGTTAACGTTAGCGAAAGGGTAAAAATACACATTTTATTGTGTAAAAACTATATAAAATGCGGAGTAATTTATGATTGAAACAGCAATTACCGGTATAGGTGATCCGTTTATTTTAAGGGCGGGCGATACTTACTATATGTACGCGACTTCAGCTCCCGACGGATTTTTATATTTTTCTTCAACCGATCTTTTGAATTGGAAAAATTGCGGATACTGTTTTAAGGCAGCCGGCGTTACCGAGAACTGTTACTGGGCCCCCGAAGTGTATGAAATCAGCGGCAAATATTATATGATTTACACCGCAAGGTGGGCAAAAAATCATAGTTTGCGTTTATGGCTTGCCGTTGCCGATTCGCCTTGCGGTCCGTTTGAAAACGTCGGTGACGAGCCGATTTTCGATTACGGTTACGCGGTTATAGACGGTTCGTTGTTTATTGACGACGACAAGCAGGGCTATCTGTATTTTTCACGCGATTGCAGCGAAAACGTTATAAACGGCGTGCATACGAGTGAGATTTACTGCGTTAAATTCTCGATCGATGGGATGAAAGTGGTGGGCGAACCTGTAAAACTGACCACGCCCGACGTGCCGTGGGAAACTTCGCACTGCGCGGACTGGAAATGGAACGAAGCTCCCGCCGTGCTTAAAAGAAGCGGTATATATTATCTTTGCTATTCGGTTAACTGTTTCGATTGCAGAGAATATTCGGTGGGCGTTGCCATGAGCGATAAGCCGATGGGCAAATTCATAAAATACGATAAAAACCCCATACTTAGATATAAAGAAAACGAGTTTTCGGGCCCCGGGCACAACTGCTTTTTTACAGATAAAGACGGGCAGCTTATGACGGCGTTCCATATTCACACCGATTACGATAAACCGAGCGGCGACCGCCGTGCCTGCATTGCTCCCGTTCGTTTCGACGGTGACGTAATGATAATAGATTTATAAGGTTAAACGAAAACTACGAGCCGCGAAAACATAACGGTAGCGAAGATAAAAAGCGGCGAACAAACGCGGTGTCGGAAATAGTTGCATAACGACGAAAGGATTATTGCCGAAAATGACAAACAAAACGAGAATTACAATCAAAGACGTAGCAAAAGCGGCTAACGTGACCCCGCAGACGGTATCGCGCGCGATGAGAAACGCTCCCGATATTTCGCCCGAAACGAGAGACAGGATACTTGCCATCGCTTCCGAACTGAATTACGTTAAAAATTCCACGGCGACCGCGCTCAGAAGCGGGGCTACCCGACTTATTGCGGTGGTTTTCGATAACTTAAGAAACGTTTACTTCTCTATTATGGCGGACTACATTCAGTTCTGCCTTAAAGAGCGCGGATACACGATGCTCACGCTTTCGCAAAGGAAATGGAGTTTAGACAGAGAATCTTATCTGACGGCGATTTCGCACAACGTGGACGGCATTATAACTTTCATCGAACCCGAAGAATGTATCGTTTCGCTTATAGGCGAGTATAAAGTGCCTGTTTTGCTGTTCGGAAGAAAAACCGACGTTTCGGGCGTCGATTACGTTTATACCGACGACGTGAAAGGCGGCAGACTTGCGGCGAAAAAACTTCTGGAATCGGGGTGTAAAAAAATTCTTATGATTTCGGAAGTAATGTCGCTGACCTGCGCGTTCGACCGTTACGACGGGTTTAAGGCGGTTCTCGAAGAAAACGGAATTGCGCCCGAACTGCTTATAAGATCGGGGCTTGACAACGAAGAATTCGGCGAAAAGATAAAAGAACTTAAAGGTGATAAATATCCCGACGGCATATTCTGTTTTAACGATATGATCGCTTTCGAAACGCTGTTCTATATAGAAAAATACAACCTGCCCAAAGTTAAAATCGTCGGGTACGACAATATTCAGGAAGAAATAAAAATTCCGCAAAGACTTACTTCGGTCGGAACGGATAAACCCAAGCTTTGCAGCGACGCCGTTTCGCTTATTATAGAAAGAATAGAAAAGAACAGCGGCGGGATAAAAACAGAAAAAGCAGACGTGTTTATTGCCGAAGGTACGACCGTCTGATTTATAAAAAACAACCGATAATCGACCTATAGACCGATATTTTATAGAAAATTTTTGAAAAGGCATGCCTTTTCCTTGACAAGACGAGTTTGTCAAGGAACGCGATTTAATGGCGGCAAAAAAGTATTTTTAAGGTCGAATAAAGAAACCTGATAACATTAAGGTAATTATTCGTGACCGGCGCAAAAGTCGGAAGCGGGTAAAATATAATAAGGACTTTGGAGGTCTTATATGAGAAAAGGGAAAAAGATTATTTCGCTTCTCGTGTTCGTGCTGTGCTTCAGTCTGATCTGTTCGCTTATGGCATGTATCAACGAGAACGACCCGTCGAGTGAATCGAGCGGCTCGGTAAGCGCGTCCGACACGGGTACGTCTACCGATACGGGCGACAGCGGTTCTTCGAGTTCCACTCCCGAACCTATCGACGCGATTTATCTTGAAGAAATGCCCGAAAGCACGATTACAACATCGGCAAAGGCAGGGGATAGCACCGCGGTTGCGGCTTGGTTTGCGGAATACGACACAGCCGAGATTGCGGCAGTCGGCGCAGGGAAAATGATTTTCCACGCGTACGTTAAAGACGATACGATTTTTGCGGAAGGCGAAAATATGTATTCCAACGACGGAATAGAAATTATTATTTCTGCGGTTAAACGTCTTAAAGGATATTCGGAAAAAACAATTTCGGTTTCGGTTGACGTAAACGCAAACGTTGCGGTTAAAAATCTTTCCACTAACGCGGCTGTTACCGAAAGCGGAATAACGGCGACCGTCGAAAAATTCACTTTCGATCGTCAGACGGTGGCGGGATATCTCGTTACGGTAGAAGTTCCTTATGCCGCGACCGACGTATCTGCCGAAAATAAAGATTTATCCGTTGCGTTCGGACTTACCAACGCAAGCGACGCTATGACGATCAATTCGGTATTCGATACTACTTACGGCGTAGATTACAAAAACGTTCACACTTTCGTAAAAGTTACGAGCGACGGTTTTGAAGCTAATCCCTATCTCGAATACGGAATGGTATGGGGTAACGCAAACGAGAATCTTCCCGCTTCTTCCGTCTGGAACGTGGATTATGACGACAACAGCGAAAACGCGCACATTTACAACACCGATGTAGACAATAAAGACAACTACATTTACATGCGCAACTCCAACCTTCTTAACTACTATGCAGAAGCAAAATTCTCGCTTAAAGAAATTCGCAACGGCGAAAAGTGGAGTAAATTCGGCTTTGTGGTAACGAGTGCCGACGGCGCGAAAGGTTTCTTCTATTATGTAGACGCAGTTTCCGCTGACGGAGAAACCGTTAACGAAAATTCCGTAAACGTAGGTTATAACAACCGTGCCGGCGTAGGAGCATGGGCGGGTAACTACCGCGGGCTTGCTTCCCTCGGTGGGACTTCGGCTGCTTATACCGACGGCAATTACGTCACTCTCGGCGTATATCGTCAGAACGGCGCGTTCAGACTTTTTGCCAACGGTAATCCCGTAGGAACGGTTTCGGCCGGTATCGATTTTGACGAAGAAGCTTTTATAGGTATCGCTTCGTTCAACATTATTTTCGACGTTAAAGATTACAAACTCGTAACCGACGAACAGGCTCTTGAACAGTACAGAATAAACAGCGTCGAAAAACAGAATCTGTTTATAGGCGACAGTTATATCGACACCGCGTTCTGGTATTCTTACAACAATTCGTTCACGACCGAAACATCGGCGAACGAAGGCGTAGGAGGAACCAGAATAGAATACTGGCAGAACATGGTCGGCACGCTTAACGCTATGTATAAACCGCAGAATATCGTTATGCATATCGGCGTTAACGATATAGATAACGGCGTGACGGGCGAACAGACTATCGTAATGCTCGATAAACTGTTTGCAATGCTCAAAACAAACTTCCCGCAGACCGAAATCTATTATGTAGGTCTTGTTCACAATATGATGTTCCCGCTTATGTGGGGCGAATACGACAAGGTTAACGCTCACGTTGCGGAACTTGCGAAAAACGACGATGCTATTCATTATATAGATATGGCGAGCGTCATCACTGCCGATTCGACCGGAAGCACGATGAAGTGGTTCAACCCCGACGGACTGCATTACGGTCTTGACGGTTACGCCGCGTTCGATAAGGCTATATGCGAAGCACTCGGCGTAGAAAGAGTCGACAGCGAAAACGGCTTTGGCGGAATGACCGTCGAAGGCGCGCCCGCTTACTCTTACAGCAGCGGCTGGAAGTTCGAAAACGGAACGGTTCACAATACCGGCGCGGCAGAAGCGCAGCTTTACTTCAGCAGCGTTTATGCGGCGGACTTCTATGCGGAAGCTAAGATTTCCATAGCGGGACTTACGGCTGCCGATAATTATGCGAAAGCCGGTCTTGCTTTCCGTTCGGAAAAAGGTTTGTGGTTCTGGGCTCTCGACCTTGCTAAAGACGCGAATGCAAACGATTACTACAACAACGGTTGGTCGCAGGTATTCTTCAGACCTGAAACCGCCGGCGCGAAAGACTGGAACTGGAACGGCTGCTGGTCGGCTTTCCAGTGGACTTATAACAATCAGTATCCCGTTGAATATCCCGCCGGTACGAGCTTCGACTATAAGACCGATAAGAGCTTTATTACTCTTGCGGTAGCGAAAGTAGGAAAAGACGCATGGTTCATTTCCGAAGGCAAAGTAGTCAATATGCTTAAAGACGTATTCGGCGAAGACGAAAAAGTTGCCGCGGCTGTAGTCAACTTCAATATGGAAATGTACGTTAAAGACGCGGTTACGATTACCGATCCCGACGCGCTTAACGAAAAACTTACTTCGATGAAGATTTACCGTTCGACGAAAACGGTCGACGGCGATATAAGCGACTGGTCGGCTGACGATCTTACCAACCCCGTGGTTATTCCCGCTTCCGACGGCAGAAAAGTTACCGTTTACGCAACGATGGCCGAAGACGGTATGTATGTTTTCTACGACGTAATTCACAACAATTTTGTTAACAGCAACGGCAACTGGTGGGAAAAAACCAACTTCGAACTTAAACTGCCCGATAACTTGCAGCGTTATGCTTCGGCTAACGGACTTTTCTCACGTTGGGAATTCGGCACGCGTCAGATCAATGCCGTTAAGTTTGTAAGCACCGTTGAAAACGGCAAGGCTCATACCAAGGCAGAAGCCTTCATTTCTTACTCTTGTATCGACGGTTACGATAGAGATTCCGCATATATTCCCGCAGGCTTTGCATGGAAAACGGGCGGCGAAACAGGCTGCGCTATTGTTGACGGCGACTTCTGGTTTATGCCCGATGCGGATCCCGGAACGCGTAACATTTTCGTTACCGCAAAAGGTATTAAAACGGGTACCGCACGCAAGATAGACGGCGACGTTTCCGATTGGGCTGACAACACCTTTGAAAATTGTCATGCCGAAAATGGTCAGTATTCTGCATTCCTTGGCGACGACGGTCTGTATATGATGTTCAAAATTACAGCAGAGTCTATCGATGTAAACAGACAACTTATAGGTGCGGGAACATGGCATTTGCATGTAAATCTCGAACTGTTCGGAACGGATAATACGCACGCTGCGAGAATATATGTTTTCGGCGGTGAAGTTTACCACACCGGTTGGGTTACAGACGCTGCTATGAAGTATATCGACGGAGAAACCGAAGATACGCTTTATATCGAATTCTTTATTGCCAACGAGCATTTAATCGGCGTTGATCAGACGACCGAAAGAGTAAAAATCGATATCGGCGGACAGTTATATCCGAACGATAACAGTTGGAGGCCGTATCTCAGAAGTAACGATACAGTCGGCAGAGCGTAATACCGTTAGACGTTAATAACTCAACAAAAAACATTTAAGAAAGCGTTCGGGTAATAAGTCCGAATGCGGTAAAAGGCAAAATAGTCCGCCGCCTTAAAAAGCGGCGGACAAAATTAACCGAAATAGGAGAAAATCATGAGAAAATCACTTAAAATCTTATCGTTGTTACTGTCGGGAATGATTGCCGCGGGAGTTTCGGCTTGTAATAAAACCGGCGGCGGCGACGTTGATCTCGATTCGTCGGGCAATATCAGACCCGGTCCCGGCGGCGAAACCACCATTACTTTCTGGGGATACGGCGACGAAAACGAACTTGACGTATTCCAGACCTTAGTTAAACAATTCAACGAAATAAACAAAGGCGTAATCAAAGTTAAATACGAAACGCAGGGCAGCGACGGCTACGGCGAAAAAGCAAAACTCGCGTTAAGACAGTCTAAGGCGTCGGTAGATATTCTTTACGTCGGCGACTCCGATTTCAAATCGTATGCGGGGCTCGGGTATCTCGAACCGCTCGATAACTATCTTAAAACGAGTAGCGAAGTTAAAATAGAAGAAATGTGGGAAACTTCGGTTAACCGCTTCAAATATGACGTTAAAACCACCACGCAGGACGGTCCCGACGCGCACTACTGGGGTATTCCCAAAGATATAGGTCCTACCGTTATTTATTATAACGAAACTTATTTCGAAGACTCCGGCGTTACGACTATAAGCGTTGCGGCGGAAGACCTTGCGGCTTTCAACGGCGGGGCAAAGGATTCGCGCGGGAAGACCAAAGCCGAATACGGAATCGAAGGCGAAGTTAAAGAAAAAGGTTACTTCGAACTCGGCGGCAAGAAATATTTCAACAATCAGGTTCCTATGAGCTGGGACGAATGCGTAACGCTTTCTCAACTCGTTCAGAAAGAAGTTCGCTCTAAATACAGCAAGAGCAACGTTTACGGCTACTTCACCGAATGGTGGTTCAACTACGGCTGGTCGGTCGGCGGAGACTGTATCGAATACGTCAAGACCGACGACGCGGCATACAACGGCGGATATTGGGATTTCACGCTGATGGACAGCACAAAGAACTATATCGTTGCCGATAACGTAACCGACGGTTTTACCGTTAACGGAAACAAATACAACGCGGGCGAAATTATCGAATGGGCGGATAAACTCGTAGATACAAAAGCGGCTGCGGGCAGCAGAACGATAAGACCCGAAGTTCTTGAAGCAAAAGAAGACGGCATTCTTAACGAACTGCCTTCGCAGAGAGACGCGTTTGTCGAATTCGTTCGTATCGGACAGAAAACGACGGATAAAGTAGAAGACGATCTTTACGGTTACGGCATTTGCCCCGCTCCGACATCGCTCGGCGGCGACGCGGGCAAGACGGCTGCGTTTGCAAAAGGCGAACTTGCCATGCTCGTAGACGGGAGATGGAACGTTGTAGGTTTCAGAGAACAGATGGACGGCAAGTATAAATGGGACGTTGCGCCCCTGCCGCAGTATAAGACTTACGATCAGGACGGAAATATCGCCGTTCACGGCGTTCAGGCAGGTCACTCCGGCAGCGTTGCGCTTTGCATAAACGCCAAATCTACCAAGAAAAACGCGGCGTGGAAGTTTGCCGAATATATCGGCGGCAAGACAGGACAGGCGGCTCAAGCCAAGTCGGGATTCGCTATTCCTTCGCAGAAAGATCTTGCTAACTCCGAAGTATTCCTTCAGAGTGACAGCAACCCCAAAAACTCCATAGTTTTCGTTCGTGCAGCCGAATACGAAACGCCGGGCGACTGGTGGTATCTCAGAGATAAAAAGTGGATAGACGACTGGGCGGGCGTTCTTAACGGCGACGTAAGAAACGGCAAAAAGACCCTTTCGCAGTTCGAAACGGACAGCAAATATATCAAGACGTGGGAGCTGCTTAAAGAATACACCAAAAAATAATTTTTGACGGCAAAGCGCGTTGCCTTGCAGATATATTCCAAAAAAATTGCAAGGCGCGCGTTACGGCAAAACGCGGGAGTTTATTTATTCCCGCAGCTTGATAAAGGAGAAAAAACAATGAGTACCGGACGTGGTTCGTCCGTCGCAACCGGCAGCGGGGCGGCACCTGCTATCGGCGGCGGCGTAAAACGGAAAAAACGCATAAACAAAGAAGAAGTCGCGGGGACTTTGCTTGCTTCCATTCCCCTTATAGGGTTTGTGTTGTTCGGGCTTATTCCGCTCGTTCTTGCGTTTGCGATGGCGTTTTTGCATATGAAAGGTTTCGGATTCGAAGGTTCGGAACCCGCGGGATTCGAGAACTTCAAAACCGTTCTTACCGATCCCGTATTCATTCATTCCATAGGCAATACTTTCAAAATGGGGTCGAGCGTACTGATAAGTCAGGTTTTCGCCCTGTTGATTGCATATCTTTTAAGTAAACCTATCCGCGGAAAGAAAATTTTCCGCACGGTTTTCTTTATTCCTTACGTTTGTTCGGTAGTTGCCGTGACGTTGATGTGGAAATATATGTTCAACACAAATTACGGCATTATCAATCAGATTTTGGGTCGCGCGGGCGAAAATGCGATCGACTGGCTCGGCGATTCGAAATATTACACCTGGGCGGTAATTATTATGAGCGTGTGGTCGGGAATGGGCTTCGGCATCGTTCTTTATACCGCCGCGCTTACGAACGTTAACAATAACATGATAGAAGCGGCTAAAATAGACGGAGCGGGGGGATTCAAGACCTTTTTCAATATCGTTCTTCCTTCCATTTCGCCCACGAGTTTCTATCTTCTGGTAATGGGAGTCATCGGGGCGTTGCAATCGTTTGCGGTGACAAACGTTTTAAGTTCGGACGGCGGACCGAACTCGGACGGCGTAACAATAGTATTCTATCTTTACAGACGGGTATTCGAATACGATAACAGTATGGGAGAAGCGAGCGCGAGCGCGTGGATACTTTCGGCAATGATTCTTGTGGTTACCGTTATACAGTTTGTCGTTTCGAAGTATTGGGTGAATTATGACGAATAACGCTTATATCGAAAACGGTGCCGCTACCGTTTACAAAAAAAGCAGGAAAAAGAATATTGCGGGTAAAGTCGCTATATACGTCGTGCTTTGTCTGTATACGCTGATCATTATTTTCCCGTTCTCGGTGGTTCTTTTAACGTCGTTCAAGACGTGGCAGGATTCGTCGTCGCTGCGCTTTGAATGGTTTCCGTCGGGCGGGTTCGTACTCGAAGGGTATAAAGAAGTGTTCAAGTACCGTGCTAATATGGACAGCGCGATGCCCACTTTGCTTAAGAGTTTCATAAACACGGTGCTTTATATCGTGCCGCCTACTCTGATAGGGTTGCTTACTTCTTCGCTTTCGGCGTATGCGTTTGCAAAACTCAAGTTCCGCGCGAAAAACGTTATGTACGGCGTATTGCTCGCTACGATGATGATACCCGGCACAATTATGATCGCGCCGCAGTTCTCTATTTACGATATGTTGGGGTGGGTCGATACTCCGCTGCCGCTTATGATTCCCGGTATGTTCGGGGCGGCTGCCTGCGTATTCTTTATGCGGCAGTTCTTCAGCGGAATACCCGACAGCCTCATAGAAGCCGCCAAACTTGACGGCGAAAGTTACCTTGGAATGTTCTTCCGCATTATGGTACCCCTTTCTATGCCTGCGCTTATTGCTCAGGGCTTGCTCGGATTTATTGGCGGATACAACGATTATTTCGCGCCGTATATCTATCTGCAGTCGTCGGATCTGTTTACTTTGCAGGTCGCGCTGCGTTCGTTTGCGGTTACTTACGCGCAAAAACCTAGCATAGTTATGGCGGCTACCGTCGTTGCGCTCATTCCTACGCTTATCATTTATCTCATCGCGCAGGATTTCTTTATCGAAGGTATTGCGGCAAGCGGTATTAAGTCCTGACGTTACTCTGTTTTTTCGGGAGAATTAAAATATGAAAAAGAATAAGATAGTTTCAATACTTCTTTCGGTCGGTTTAATAAGCGGGCTTGCGGCGGCTTGTACGGGCAACGCGAACGCGAAAGAAACCGTTCTTAACTCAAATAATTACGACGCCGAAATGCTCAGCAAGGTCGAGTCGGTAAGTACGGGGTATAACAGCAATCTGTTTTACGTCAACACGCTTGAATTTCAGGTTGCCGACCCGTCGGTAATCTATGTTTCGGAAGGCAGCGAAAAGGGTTATTTTTACGCCTACGGAACGAGCGACGAGATAGGCTGCCACGGTTTTCAGGCGTGGAGATCCAAAGACCTTTCGCACTGGGAATGCACGGGAATTGCTTACATGCCCGATTACGAAGCGAGCTGGGCTGTTAACAACTACTGGGCGCCCGAAGTCATTTACGACGCAAAGGCGAAACTTTATTACATGTTCTACAACGCGTATAACCAGAACGCGAACAACAGACTTTGTCTGTCGGTTGCGTATTCGGCTTCGCCCGCGGGACCGTTCGTTTCTCCCGACGGAAGAAAGGATTCGGACGGCAATCTGCTTTCGGCTTCGCAGCCGGTGTTCGACGTTACCGTAAATAACCCGGTAATCGCCGCGCTCGAAAAGGCAAACCCCGGACTCGCGCGCACTCACGCGCTTGACGCAAGCCCCTTTATCGATCCGTCGAACGGCGATAAATACCTTTATTTCAGTTACTATAACGATTACGGCGAAGGCTCTTTCATTTACGGAATGAAGATGAAAGACTGGCTTACCCCCGATTATTCCACGCTTAAAATGCTCACTTACCCCGGATATCTGACGGTGGCGGGCGGCGTTAACAACGAAAGCAAGCAGAAAGTTTCTGAAGGCGGCGTTAACGAAGGTCCGTTTATGGTTTACCGTAACGGCAAGTATTATCTTACGTTCAGCGCGTTCGGATATCAGGACGACCGTTATCGCGTAAAACAGGCGATTGCGGATTCTCCGCTCGGCGACTTTGTTAAAGTCGACGAAGACGACGGCGGCATAGTCGTTTCTTCCGACGTTGCCAACTGGAGCCATATCGTCAGCGCGGGACACCACAGCTTCATTCAGTGCGGCGACGAAACGTTCATTGCATATCATACTTTCAAAAACCGTTCGAGTATCGCGGACGGCAGAGCGCTCGCTCTCGACAGAGTTATCTGGACGAAGAACGGCGAAGGCGTCGACGTTATGCATACCAACGGACCTACCTGGTCGGTTCAGCCGTTGCCCGAATTTTTGTCGGGTTACAAAAACATTGCTCCGCAGGCTAAAGTTACCGCGAGTAACACCAAGTCGGACAGCACGACCGATTTATTAACCGACGAACTCGTTAAATATCAGGAATACGATCTCGTTACCGAATACGCGGCTAACGGCGGCGAATCTGTCATAACGCTTAACTGGGATACTTTCAAGACCGTTCGCGGGTTGATGATATATAACTCTTACGATTACGCAAAGACTTTCGTTTCGATAAGCAAGGTTGAATTCGAATATAAGAAAGCGGACGGTAAAACGGCAACCGCGGTTATTAAGAACCTGCCTTTCGACTGGGATTGGAACTGCGAAGCCGACGTAAGCTTTATGCGTCCCGGCGGAGCGGCTATTGCCGAATTCAACGAAATGCCCGTTAAGAGCATTAAGATTTATATGACGTCGGCAAGCGGCGCGGACGAACTCGCGCTGAGCGAAATAGTCGTTCTCGGAAAAGATTCGGAATGCGCGGGTATTTCTGAATTCAAGACCTATTCTTACAACAACGAAATCTGCGGTTCTTCGCATATAGAAAAAGACAGCCTTAATTTCGGCAACGTTAAAGGCACCAAACACCTTGAAACGGGTTACGGCTATGACCTTTCGAACGACTCCGCGGAAGACGGACGTTATATCGAACAGAAGGGCGTTTCCGATCAGTACGCGTACTTCAAAAACATTTACGACGTAGATTTTTATGCCGAAGCCGAATTCTCGGTTACGGCGGAAAAAGCGTACTCGGGCGATAAGTTTCCTAAGTTCGGCATTGTAATGAGTTGCGACGACTATTACACCAACACGATATTCTTTTATGTAGACGCGGTTAATTACACCAATACGGTTGTCGGTTGCGCGCAGCGTAAACTGGATAACAGCGACTGGGACTGGAACGCCACCGAACAACTGGTCAGCGTTGACGGAATCTCGTATAAAAACGGCAATTTCGTTAAGCTTGCGGTTTTAAGAAAGGGCAGCGAGTTCTATCTTATCTGCAATAACAAAACGGTTATTTTCTACGACAGTTTCAATATTTTCGGAGACGATCAGAAATCGGCTGTGGGCTTTTTGTCCTTCAATACGCCGATGATCGTAAAGAACTATTCGGCAAGCGCGGATAAAGCGGTTGTGGAGGAAATGAGCAAACTTTACGCCAACGGCATTAACGGTGAAACGTTCGGAAAAGCGGGCGGTTTCTCCACTACGACCGGTTGGGATCTTTCAAACGACCGCGGCGAAACTCCGACTGCCGAACAGACTATGAAAGGCGATCAGTACGCTATGTTCAAGGGCGTTAACGGTACAAAGTTCTATGCGGAAACCGAAATCACCGTAACGCAGGATATGGGCGACAAATTCCCCAAATTCGGCATTGTTACGAGAAACGCGCAGAACGATTTCTTCTTCTATATTGACGGCTCGTCGAACTACATGGCAAGAAGAGTAGGCTATATCGCACGGCAGAACGACGGTTGGGCGTGGGGTGTAAACGGCTTTAACGCAGAAGTCGGCGTTGCCGATATGGGCGCGTATAAAGACGGCAATTACGTTAAATTAGGGCTTTTACGCGACGGCGCGACCTTCAGACTTTACGTCAACGATAAACTTGTGCTTACAGCCGAAAATATCGAAGGTTTCGGCGCGGATAACGACAGCGCGGTCGGCATACTCTCGTTTACTACGGGTATTACCGTTCGCAATTACTCGGTTACGACCGATATTTCTGGTCTTAACAAGTAATTTTACGGCAATAGCATTTTAGACAACTGAAAAAATAACGCCCTGTCGCAAGGCAGGGCGTTATTTGACGGCGTTTAACTTTTTATAAAGCTGTTGTTATAATTTATATTAAAGCGCAAACGGAATTTTGCGTGTTTTGTTTAACGCATTGCAAACGGTTGATTTTTTTATAACGATGTTGTAAAATACCCGACGCACGGGAGGTTGAACATGAAAGATTTAAGACTTACAAAACTTGCGGATGTGCTGGTTAATCACTCCTGCAAGGTGAAAAAAAGAGAAAAAGTTATGATAGAAGCGTTCGGAATCCCGAACGACCTTGTTAAAGAACTCGTAAATAAAGTTTACGACGCGGGCGGTTATCCGTTCGTGTATATCCGCGATTATTCCGTTATCCGCGCGACGGTCAGTCGTGCAGACGAAGAATATTGCAAGCTATGGGCTAAATACGACGGGTTTGCCATGGAAGATATGGATTGCTATATCGGCATCCGCGGCGGCGATAATTCCTGTGAAACGGGAGATATTCCCGCCGAACAGAATAGTTATTACGAAAGGCTGTATTCTTATCCTGTTCATCATGAACGCAGGGTTTGCAATACGCGCTGGGTGGTTTTAAGATATCCCACGCCGTCTATGGCGCAGATGTCGGGCAAATCTACCGAAGCGTTCGAAGACTTTTATTTTGACGTATGCACTATGGATTACGACAAAATGGACAAGGCTATGGACGCTTTGAAGGCTCTTATGGATAAAACCGACAAGGTAAGACTTGTGGCGCCAGGAACAGATCTTACGTTCTCTATTAAAGGATTGCCCGCATTAAAGTGCGCCGGCGAATGCAACATTCCCGACGGCGAAGTGTATACCGCGCCCGTGAAAGACAGCGTTAACGGCGTTATATCTTACAATGCGCCGTCTATGCAGCAGGGATTAAAGCACGAAAACGTCAGACTTAAGTTCGAAAACGGTAAGATCGTAGAAGCGACGTCTAACTATCCCGAACAGATCAACAAAATTTTCGATACCGACGACGGCGCGCGTTATGTGGGCGAATTCGCTATCGGCGTTAACCCTTACGTTAATCACCCGATGGGGGATATCCTGTTTGACGAAAAGATCGCGGGTTCCATCCACTTTACGCCCGGTTGCTGCTACGACGACTGCGATAACGGAAACCGTTCGGGTATTCATTGGGATCTGGTTCTCGTTATGACCAAAGAATACGGCGGCGGAGAAATCTGGTTCGACGATAAACTGATAAGAAAAGACGGGTTGTTCGTTCTGCCCGAACTTTTGCCCCTTAACCCCGAAAATCTGAAATAAGGTTGTGTGGGCATGGTGCCTGTTATAAGAAATAGCGTGGCGAAAAAGTAACCGTTTTTAAGCAAGTAAAATATTATACAGTAGCCGTAACGCGATTATAAATCGGGCTACGGCTCGGTAAAAATCCGCTTGACGGCGGGCTTGTATATTAAATATAACTAATTTGCGTAAAATAACAAAAAAATGCGTAAAATAGTTTACAAACTCAATCATTATAAATATAATAAGTGAGCGATATTGAGATCGGCGGAATTGAAAATAATGCCGAAGGGAGTATTTTATGGCTAAATACGTTTTGTGTCCGAGATGCGAGTTGAATTATATGCAGGAAGGCGAGCAGTATTGCGACGTCTGCAAAGCCGAACTTAAACTCGGTCCGCAACTCATATTCAACGAAGACGAAGAAGAAGTGTCAGGCGAAAAACTTTGCCCCATCTGCAAACGTAATTTTATTTCTAAAGACGAAGATATGTGCGAAGAATGTCGCGACGATCATAAGTACGATAACGAACCCGACGATATCGATATCGAATCGGACGAAGAATGGCGTAACTATCTCGACGACGACGAAAAAGATATGCCCGAGGACGATGACAGTGTAATTTCGTTCTCTCAGCTTGCCGACGAAGAAAAGAGCGACGAACTCTTCAAAGACGACGACGAAGAAGACGACGAACCCGAATATGTCGACGACGAACCCGATGACTTCGACGTGGAAATCGACGAAAAGGACTTCGAAGAAGACGATGAAGAAGAAGACGAAGAAGACGACGATGACGACGATTTTTAATCAAATCGCCCGATAATCGACTTATAGCCCGACTTTTTGAGTGTGTTTTCGGTGAATTTTAAGCGAACGTAAAGTCGCTTATTATAACGTTATTTTCCAAAGTGAAACAAACGTGCTCGACCTTATTTTCGTATACAAGCGCGGCGAAGAATTTATCGCCCGAAAAGTAGGGGGTAAAGAACAGAAAATTACCGAAAAAGGACGGTATTAAAGAGCCGTTTTCTTTAAGCGACGGCGTAAGATAAGCGCAATAGTCGCCGCCATGCTGCAATTCTTCGAGAAATGCGCAGGGAATAAGTGCGGGCGGCAGAGCGTATATCGCGCACTTTCGTTCGGTTTTCTTTTCGATTAAACCAAAATCTTCCAAAGAATATATTTCGGTTAATAAGCAGCCTGTCGACCCGACAGGCTTTTTTATTACCGTAACGGTTTTATCGTCGAAAGCAACCGAATGGATTTCGCCTGCATAAAGTCGCGTTATAGTGGGCGAAAGATTGAAAACGTACAGAAAACTGTGTTTTGCCTTTACTTCCACATATAATATTCTGCCGCATATACGGGCGGAAATCTCTGCGTTTTCGGAATAATATTTCAGTTCGGAAAAATAATAATCGTCTTCGGTTAAAACGGTAATTTTGCAGAACGGGTCGGCGGAAATCGAAAGAACGACATGCTCCGATGTAAACGTTTTTTTGTATATAACGCCGCATTTTTCGTTAAAACGCGCTTTAAGAAGGGGAAACAGCAGATATCCGTCGTCGGTTTTAACCGAAACGATATCGCCGAAAAAACCGCTTTTCGGCACGTCGAAAAAAGCGATTACAGGCATATAGTTTTTGTCATTGGGCAAAAATTGAATAGAAAGGTTATGCCCGCAATGGCTGAATCGGCGCAAATTGCCGTCCGCAACTCCCGCAAAAACTCCGTTTATTAAAACGCCGCAACGTTCTTTTGATATAACATAAATGTTCATCGGGGATACCTGCTCGCTTAAAATTTATGATAAAATTTTTTCGTTTATGATTAAAATACATTCAATCCGTCAATAATTGATTGCGACGGAGGAATATTATGAAAGGATTAAACGAAGAACAGAAAAAACAATTATTTGCCCGCGCCGAAAAGGCTAAAGAAGACGGAACGCCGCTTAGCGAACTGTTTAAGAATTTTGCAATCGAAAACGGCAGAGCGTCGGGAAGTATCCGCAACTATTACTACCGCAGCGTTGCAGACGGTTTAGCCGGAAATCTTACCGCAAAATCGAACGAATATTTTACCGAAAGTGCCGAAAAACAACTTATAGCCCGCTTTTTGCGCGAAAGAAAGGTTCACGGTTCTATAAGAAAAACGGCTTTTTATCTTGCGGACGGCGACCCTGTGCTGGCACTCAGATATCGCAATAAATTTTGTAATCTGTTAAAGAAAAAGCGCGAAGCCGTTCTTGATGAAATTAAAAGCATAAAACTTTCGGGCGAAGAATGTTACGACCCCTACGAAGCAAGAAAAGGTTGCGTAAGGTATGAAAAAGCGCGGCTTAAAAACGAAATTGACGTTCTTGTAAGAAAGATTGCCCAAAAGTGCCGCGGAGAAAATTCCGAACTAAAAAGGAAGATCGAAGAACTCGACGCGCTTAACGCAAAAAGCCCTATAATAGGCTATGCCGATAAAGATAAAAAGCCCGTGATTTCGAAATTAAAACATAGCGGCAAAAACAAACGCGCCGAAAATCAGTAACAAGGCGATTTTCCTTGCCTAAAACTTTTTTAAGTGGTAGAATATAAGAAACGGGCTAAGTGGTTGGCTTAGTGTATTGCAAAAATGCCGATAATCGACCTATAGCCCGATATTTTGTAATTTGCAGGTGATAAAATGAGCGAAGAATGCACTCACGATTGCAGTTCTTGCAGCGCGGATTGCGCGTCTAAAAAAGACGATATGCATTTCAAACCGAACGAACTCAGTAAAATTAAGAAAACAATCGGCGTGTTCAGCGCGAAAGGCGGAGTAGGCAAATCGTCGGTTACTTCTATGCTTGCCGTGCTTATGAACAGGCGCGGGTATAAAACCGCTATACTCGACGCGGACCTTACGGGACCTTCTATTCCAAAAGCGTTCGGGATTAAGCAGTGCGCTTACGGCGAAGAAAATATGCTTTTCCCCGTAATGTCGAAAAAAGGCATAGAGATTATGAGCATAAATCTTCTGCTTGAAAAGGAAGATTCGCCCGTAATATGGCGCGGTCCCGTGCTGGGCGGGGTAATCAAGCAGTTTTATGAACAGGTCTGCTGGAACGAAGTGGATTATATGTTTGTGGATATGCCCCCGGGAACTGGAGATATTCCGCTGACGGTGTTTCAGTCTGTGCCGCTCGACGGAATAGTTATCGTAAGCACGCCGCAGGATCTTGTTTCTATGGTGGTCGATAAAGCTATTAACATGGCAAGGCTTATGAACGTTAAGGTGCTTGCGCTCGTTGAAAATATGGCGTATTTCGTTTGCCCCGATTGTAAGAGCAAACACTATATTTTCGGCAAAGGACACGGCGCGGAAAAGGCAAAAGAACTCGGCGTAAATTGCTATAAACTTCCGATAAACCCCGAACTTGCTTCGCAGGAAGATAAAGGGCTTATAGAACTGTTTGAAGGCGACGAACTCAACGGACTTGCCGACGAACTCGAAAAACTGTAACGATATATTATAGTTGTTAAAATTGACGATATAAAAAAACGTTCGGCTGCGATTGCGGTCGAACGTTTTGTCATGTTGCTTTTTATGCGTTGATTTGTCGGTTTATTGCGCGTCGTCTACGGGTTCGAAGGTCAAAGGAGCGTTTTCTGCCGAAGTTCCCGATTGCTCGGTTTGCGTTTCTTCTGCGAGTTTTGCCGCATTGTCGGCGTTTATAAGGTCAAGATAGAAGTGCGCGCGCGCCATTTCGTGATAGGGCGCAACAAAAGCCGTGCCTACGCCTAAAAGAATGCCGCCGAGTATGTACCAGCCGATAAAACTGATATCGAGCGCGAAAAGTTTGCCCCTGTTGCCGTACATAAGCCGTCTGCTTTCGTCTAACGCTTTGCGCCATGTCAGGTCGGGGTTATCCTGCAAAATATAGAATGCCATCGAGTAAGAATAACTCATCATTGCGCCGGGAAAGATGAGCAGAAGACTCCACAGCCATAAAAACAGATATTGCAGAATGCCGAGCGCGCACGTTTTTTTGAAGTTGTTTGCAAAACCCGAAAACAAGTCTTTAAGCGACGCGGGCGTAAATTTGTTGCCCCTTGCCACTGCTACCTGCAGTTTTGCAAGCCCGTAAGAGAGCGGTCCCATAACGATGAGCATTCCCACGAACGCCGCGGAAGACGCCGAACTTATTATCGCGCTGTAAATAAGACAGGCGAGAGCCATAAGCATCCACGCGCTTGTAAAAAGGCTGTCGCCCAGATTTTTAATCGCTTTGCCTTTGAGTATGGAAATTTTTTCTTGCGATTTAACCGTTCTGCCGTCGGGGCGAACGAACGGGATTTTAAGTACTTTTATAAGTTTTGCCGTCAGCGAGCAACCTTTTGCTTCGGTTACAAGGCATATGACAACGGGGCCGAGCGCGAGAACGAATAAGAGAAGGTAAATAAGCAAGTTAACATCGCGGATATAGAATCTCGGTATGTTTATAAGGCGATAGAAGAAAATAAAGTTGAAAAATGCGTTGGCATTGGCATATGAACTGCTCAACATAAAGACGGGCAATGCGATAATTAACGCAAGGTACAAAATGCATAGAATATATTTTGTTGCGTTTTTACGTCCGTCTGCTATTTCGTAAGAGCAAAGGAAGAGTACGCCGCCGAATAAAACGGTGAACGCTATCAGCCCCGAGTAGCCGTAAACGAAAACGTAAGACATTAAGTTCATTAAACGGGTGATACCTTCCGAATTGCCTGAAGGGACGGACGGATCCGCAATATATCTTGAGATTGTAAGAAAATCCCATGGATTGATTATTGCGTATAATGCGTATAACAATGCGGCTCCCGCAACGGTGCTTGTAAGTATTGCCGAAATCTTTTTGAATGCGGAACCGTTTTTGTCTGCAGCTTTTAATATAATCGCCGTCAAACCGAGAATAGAAATAAGGTGGGAAAATAGTATAGTAAATGTAATATAATTAAGTAAAAATGAACCGCCTCCGTATTTCAGTTCGTGAAACCAAGCGGTTATGCTATAAAATATATAGTTATCTGAAAAAGAAGCATCGGGGTATCCGATGGCGGCGGCGGAGAAATAGTAAACGGTTACCGCTATTACAAGAAATATAAAAGCGAATAAGTATTTCAGATTTTTGCTCTTTCTGAATATTACTCCGCCGAGAGCTGTAAGCCCGTAAGATATTCCGTATAGTACAATAAATAAACCGATTGCCAATGCCGACGGAATGACGAAATCCAAAAATCTCGGCACCAATACGCCTAATTCCATAAGATTTTGATAAACAAAATCGCCTATGTAGTAAGTAAAACTTGAAAAAGTGCACAGAAAAACTACAAAAAACACAGCCGCGAACAGATATTTAGACGGCGGATTATCTTCCTTGTTTCTAAGTTCATACACTTTTATGTAAATCGTAGGAACCGAGCAAGCCGTTATAAGCAATACGGCAAATCTTATAATAAGGTTCAGTATCGCGGAAATTGTACTGCTAAAATAATCATCATTGAGTTCTATACGAAAAATCGGGAAGAATGTCGTGGCGAAAACCATCATGCCGAACCATAAGATTGTTACGGCTGACGCAATCAGCGTTGCGGTAAAGCGTTTTTTCATGTTACATCTCCTTTTTTGCAAACTTAGTCGTTTACGATTTATATTATATACAGGGATAACGGTTTTGTCAATAGGCAAAATAAAAAACGCCTGCATTATAAAGGCGTTTTTGTAAAAGTGCGGTAACGAATATTGAAATATACGAGCGCGGCGTTGTCGGTCGTGCTCTAAGGTCGGCGGATTATTGAAATGTGCGGCACTGCGTGCCCGGATCCTTCGTGGGCAGAGCAAGGGAGCAAGTCTCAGGATGACGGGAAACAAAAAAATAAAAAGCCCGACGAAAGTGCCGATAATCGACTTATAGGCGGGCTTTTTTGTTTTTTATTGCCAAAAATGCGCTATATAACCTGTTAAAATTTAGAAAACAAGTTGTGCAGACGTTTATACAGGAAAAATGTAATAACGCAGGTTGCGGCGGTTTTTATTACGTTGAATAAAAGAGTCCACCAAAGAATGGGAACAATGGCTGCTCGATCGGTTATGCCGTATGCGGGCAGAAGAATGAACGCGTTGCATAAAATCATGCTTATGCAGAATACCGCGCTGCCGACTCCCAAAGATATTATCGCCCCCGATTTATTCTTGCGTATTTTATAAATCAGCCCTGCGCATAACGCGTAAAGCGAGCCGCTTATAAGATTTGATAAATCGCCCACAAATCCCGAACTCGTGCCACGCATAATAAGCGTTATGCCTATTTTTACCGCGTTTACGATTATGCCCGAAACAGGTCCGAACATAAACGACGCAAGCAGGGTGGGTACGTCTGAAAAATTGAGTTTCAGCCACGGTACTGCGGGGAAAATTGTGAATTCAAGGAAAAGCAGAACCGAGCCGAATGCTGATAAAATGGCAAGCTTTGCTAAGTACGACGCCGATTTTTTGACTGCGCTTTTTTTGTTTTTACTTTCTATGTTTTCGTTTTTAGTTAGTTCTTTATTGATATTGTTTTGCATTATATTCACCCAAACGGGCGAACGAAATACCGATTGCCTTAATGCAAAAAAATGCGTTCCGAAAAAAACGGAACGCATAAAATACACAGGTATTTCATTCTTTTCTCATCCGGACTGTACCCGATATCGCTGTAAAGCGGTAAATCGGGCGAACCGTCGGCGCAGGAATTTCAACTGCTCGGCGCAAACAATAATTTGCGTTCATAGGCTATACTATCGGTGTGGAATTTCGCCACGCCCCAAAGAATTTATTTTTTTATAAAATATTTTGACTAAAAAGTCGGGCTATAAGTCGATTATCGCTATATTTCAAGCGTAACCGAATTATGCACGCATATTACAGGCATTCGCCCGCTTTGCCTGCGCAGCCGAGAACGTCAACGAGTTTGTGTTTAACAAGTTCTTTGATGTTTGCTCTTGCGGGTTTGAGATATTCTCTCGGGTCGAACTTGGAAGGATAGTCGTTGAAGAATTTCCTGATAGTGCCGGTCATTGCAAGACGGAGATCGGAGTCGATATTGATCTTGCAGACGGAAAGTTTTGCAGCTTCGCGGAGTTGTTCTTCGGGAACGCCGATAGCGTCGGGCATCTTGCCGCCGTTTTCGTTGATCATTGCAACGTATTCCTGCGGAACGGAAGAAGAACCGTGCAGAACGATGGGGAAGCCGGGCAGTCTCTTGCTGACTTCTTCGAGAATGTCGAATCTGAGAGCGGGGGGAACAAGGATACCCTTTTCGTTTCTGGTGCACTGTTCGGGTTTGAATTTGTATGCGCCGTGAGAAGTTCCTATAGCGATAGCAAGCGAGTCAACGCCCGTCTTGGTAACGAATTCTTCAACTTCTTCGGGTCTGGTGTAAGAACCTACGGCGTGGCTTACTTCGTCTTCGATACCCGCAAGGGTTCCGAGTTCGCCTTCAACGGTTACACCGTGATCGTGAGCGTATTCGACTACCTTTCTGGTAAGTTCGATATTGTCTGCAAAAGAATGAGCGGAACCGTCGATCATAACGGAAGAGAATCCGCCGTCGATACAAGCCTTGCAGGTTTCGAAATCGGGACCGTGGTCAAGGTGCAGAGCGATAGGAATTTCGGGGCATTCGATAACAGCTGCTTCTACAAGTTTAACAAGGTAGGTGTGGTTAGCGTAAGCGCGCGCACCTTTGGATACCTGAAGAATGACAGGTGCCTGTTCTTCTTTGCAGGCTTCGGTGATACCCTGAACGATTTCCATATTGTTTACGTTGAACGCGCCGATCGCATAGTGATTTTTGTAGGCTTGTTCAAACATTTTTTTGGTTGTTACTAACGGCATTGGTCAGTACCTCCGATAAAATATTTCTTTCGGTTATGAGTATATACCATTTTTTGCCATATTGCAATTTTTTTTGCGTTTTTTTTGATAAATCGGCACAAAATTATGCCGGTAGCGGGTGTGGGTTTTTTCGTCATGTGATTTTTTGACGGCCGGCGGCAAATTTTATGCTTAAACGATTGCGTTTTTTCGCCCTTTGTGTTATTATAAACACGATAAATGAATGTCCTGATCGAAGCGCGTTTATAAAACGCCCCGAGAGTAAGACAAATTTTTTTAACCGCCCGTTCGGATCGCCTTTCGTTCCGCATCGGCCGGCGATTTGTTTTTGCGTTTTTTTATGGGACTACCGTTTCTTATAAATTTGTGGGGCTACCGTTTCTTATAAATAAGGAGTTATATATGAAACTTGGAGTTGTAGGCATAATAATAGAAGGCGACAGAAAAATCGCAACGTCGGTTAACGGTATTTTGTCGGATTACGGCGATCTTATAATAGGAAGAATGGGTATTCCCAGTCGTGAAGACGAAATCTATCTTATAAGCGTTGCGGTTAAAGGGACAGCCGAACGCATTTCCGCAATGACGGGAAAAATCGGGAGGCTTAACGGCGTAAAAATCAAATCTGCCGTAAGCGACGTCGATATTGATTGAGAAAAAAGGTTTTGCTTGATTATTAAAATGTGCGGTGCTTCGCACCTGGATCCTTCGTAAGCCGAGCAGGTGAGCAAGTCTCAGGATGACGGGCGGTTTGTGCGGCACTGCGTGCCTGGATCCTTCGTAAGCCGAGCAGGTGAGCAAGTCTCAGGATGACGGGCGGTTTGTGCGGCACTGCGTGCCCGGATTCTTCATAAGCCGAACAAGCGAGCAAGTCTCAGGAAGACGGCGGGGTGTTGATAGCCGCGCTTACTATGTATAAATAACGATAAAAAATAAAAAGGAGCATATAACAATGAAAAAATTACTTGCTGCGATTATTACTTTGATAATTGCCGTATGCGGAGTGGCTTGCGGACTTGACGATCCCGCCGACGTAACGAAAGAAGAATACGTTTTCGTTATGCCCGACGGCGCGCCCGTGCTTGCCGCAGTCAATCTGATTAAAAACTATCCCGAAATCGACGGACACAAAATGACGTATAAAGTCGTTACTCCGTCGACTATTGCAACCGAATACGCGCAGAACGCGCAGATAGCCGTTATGCCGACCAACGCCGCCGCTAACTTATATAATAAGAAAGTGGACGTTAAACTTGCTTCGGTCAACGTTTTCGGCCTTATGTATATGATCGGGCAGAATAGTCTTAACTCGCTTGAAGACCTTAAAGGCAAGGTCATTTACAGCATAGGCGAAGGCAATACGCCCGACCTTCTGATGAAATACTTCCTTAATAAAGCGGGCGTCGAATACGTTAAAAGCGATGAAGTCGTTGCGGATAAAGCCGCATTCGTTTACGTTGCCGACGGTTCTAACGCTATTCAGGCAATGAAAATGTGGCAGACGGGTAAAAGCACCAAGCGCGTAGATTATGCCGTTATCGGTCAACCCGCCGCAACGAATGCGCTTTCTAAACTCGAAAACACTTCGATCGTGTTCGATTTCCAGAGCGAATGGATTAAGGACGCGGGCAGCAACTATCCGCAGGCGGGCGTTGTGGTTAAAAGTAAGGTCGGTGAAGATTCGTCGTTTATAGCCGCGCTCAGAAAGGCTCTTTCCGAAAACTACGCTTATATTTCGACTAATCCGTCGGCTGTTTCCGAAGTGCTTGAAGCAAATAACTCCACGTTAAAGGGCGTTACTTTCGATAAATCGCTTATCGACGCGTGCAATATCGGCTATCTTACAGCAAAAGACGCGAAGACCGCACTTGAAAACTACTTCACCAAGGCTACCGAACACGACGCCGAATCGACTAAATTCTTCGGCGGAGTTCTTCCCGCCGATGATTTCTACCTTGCGTAAAAATCGGTAATTAAATACAAACCCGTGTAAAGTTTCTTTGATTAAAACGCGGGTTGTAAAAAATGCGGACTTAAAAAAATAAAGAACGTTAAAAGCCGTCGGGCGTGATTGAGTTCGGCGGCTAAAAACTAAAACGGATAAACGGAAAAATGAAAAAGTGGCAGAATATTTTATATCCTTTAATATCGGTTGCGTTGGCGGTTGCGCTTTGGTTTATAGCCGCAAAAGCCGTTGACGTGGAATATTTGTTGCCGTCGCCCGCGCAGACATTTGAAAAACTCGTCGGGCTTTTTTCCGTTGCCGAATTTTATAAGGCGATAGCGACAACCACTTTGCATGCAGTAATTTCGTTTGTCATCGCTTTTGTATTGGCGTGCGGCGCGGCAATTTTATCGAGCGTAAGCGGAGTGGTTAAACGCATTTTATCGCCCATTATAGTGATAGTCCGCGTTGCGCCTACGATGAGCGTAATTTTTCTTTCCGTACTGTGGATTTCGTCTGAAAAAAGCCCATATCTTGTGTGCGTGTTCATACTGTTTCCTATGTTGTATTCGCGCATATTGTCGGCAATTTCGTCGGTGGACGGTGAACTTTTGGAAATGGCGAAAGTTTACAGGGTAAAACGCTCGGTTATAATAACAAAACTTTATTTGCCGGATGCGGGCATATCTCTTGCGGACGAATGCCCCGGCGTTTTGTCGTTCGCGGTAAAACTTGCGGTTTCGGGCGAAGCGGTGGTGCAGAGCGGAATAAGCATAGGCTCGCTGATGAATACGTCGAAAGCGGTTTTCGATACGGCGGAAATGATTGCTTATACCGTCGCGGCAATCGTGCTGGGGTTCGTTCTGGAAATACTTTTCAAACTGATTAACAGGCTTATTATCAAAACGATCAAGGGGGTGAAAGCGCGTGGCAAAGTTATGCAAAATAACTAAAAAGTACGGCAATAGGTCGATTTTCGATGGTTTCGACCTTGAATTTGCCGACGGGAAGATCACCGCTTTACTCGGTGCTTCGGGGATAGGTAAAACGACTTTGCTTAACATTATGGCAGGGTTGATCGACTATGACGGAAGCGTTGAAGTACCCATGCCCGTATCATATGTTTTTCAGTCGGATAGGCTGATAAAGCACCTGACCGTAAGAGAAAATCTTGAATTCGTGCTTAGCGATAAAGATAACAAGGCGTTGCGCGCGGATATTACGCGACTGCTTGAAAAAATAGGGCTGAAAGACAAGGCGGATAGCTACCCCGATCAATTATCCGGCGGAGAAAAACAACGCGTAAGCATAGCGCGCGCGTTCATTTATCCGTCGGAAACGTTGCTTTTAGACGAGCCGTTTTCGTCTCTCGATTATTCGCTGAAAGTGCAGTTAATGAAGTTATTGACCGACTTGTTGAAAGAATCTAACAAAACCGCGGTGTTTGTGACGCACAATATTGAAGAATGCCTTGCGATTGCCAACGACATTTACGTTTTAGGGCATAACCGCATACTTTACAGAAAAAGCATGCCGCGCGGCGATAAACCGAGAAAGCCCGACGAAGAATATGTAAACGCCGTCCGCGGCGAAATTTACGAAGTTCTTACAACCGAACATGATTGATAATTGCATTAAAGTTAAGCGTAATTTCAAATTTTTTTGTTGGCATTACGCTTTTTTAGTGATATAATTGCGGTATAAAACATTCCGTAAGGAGCAGACAATTATGAAATTGGCGGCAATTTTTTGTGATAACGCGGTTTTTCAGGCAAACAAACCCATAAGAGTTTTCGGCGAAGGCAAAGGCAAGGGCAGTATCGAATTCGACGGAAAAGAGTATTTCGTCAAGTCTGACGGATATTTCGAAATCGAACTCGACAAGCACGGATACGGCGGACCTTACGAACTTAAATATTCGTTCGGTAAAAACGTAGGAGTTATTAAAAATATATTCGTAGGCGAAGTGCTGTTACTTGCAGGTCAGTCTAATCTGCAGTTTACGATAGGCGAATCGGAATATGAAAAAAGTCATGTCGAAATAGCCGATAATCGACTTATACGGGCATATACGACAAATAGATTAGAAAAAAACGATGCCTTGCGGGAAGAAGACGGCTGGGTTGAATGCACAAAAGAGAATCTGCTTAAATGGTCTGCGCTCGGGTATCATCTGGCTACACGAATAAGCCGCGAAAGAAATTGCGCCGTAGGGATAGTATGCGCGTATCAGGGTGCGTCGATTATTCATACATGGCTTCCGCGAAAGGTGACTTTAAGCGACGAACTGCGGGTTGACGAACAAAAATTGTATACCGAATTATATCCGCTTTACCTTAACTGGAACCTGCCCGGCACTTTGTATGAATATCAGTTCAGAAAGATAAGCCGTTACAATTTCGGCGACGTTATCTGGTATCAGGGCGAAACCGACGCGGAAAGCGTGACGAATGCGACTTACGGCAAACTGCTTAAGGCGCTTGTTGAAACATGGCGTTCGGATATGGGTGACGACGTGCATTTTACGATAGTACAGATACATAATTTAGGCGAAAAACCGACCAAAATGTGGAGAACCGTGCAGAAACAGCAACTTGCCGCCGAAAAACACATTAAAAACGTTACGGTTGTAAAATCCGCCGACCTTTCGGAAACGGATAATATTCACCCCGTAAACAAACTTCCGCTTGCAGACAGGATTTTCGATCTCGTTTTCAAAAAGTAAGCGGGCGTAAACGGTAATGCGTTTATAAAAAATTTTGCAAAGCGAAAAATGCATAGAAAATAATCACCGTGCTTGTTGACCGATTGTTCGGCATTAAGCGCGGTGTTTTTTTGTTTCATTCAAAAAATGTTTAACAGGAGCGTGATAGATAAGATTGCCGATTTGTTTATCTTTTGAAAAAAGTGCTTTATGCAAAAAAATACACTTATACCCGTTACAATGCGCGATTTTGCGCGGACTTTTATAATGGTTAAGCATTTTTACCGAAAAATACGGGTAAAACGAGTTATTTTTGCTCTTGGAAAAAATTTTATAATAGCAGAAAAATCCATACAATTAGCAGGTTTGTTTATTGATAAAATCACTCCGTATGATATGATTTTTTTGCGGGGTAGGGACAGGTGCGCCCGATTCCCGGCAATTTTTAATACGCTATTCAACGATATTTATCGGGCTTAATTTTCTAAAGAGAGAACATTATCGATGCAAAACGAATTGACAAGACAGATTACAATAAGCGGCAGAAATTTTTATAAAGACGGAAATATACACTACATTCATTCGGGTGCGGTGCATTATTTCAGAATTTTGCCCGAATGTTGGTACGACAGGCTGCTCAAGATGAAAAACTGCGGGCTTAACGCGGTTGAAACTTACGTCTGCTGGAGCCTGCACGAAAGAAGCGAAGGCGTTTTCGATTTCAAGGGACGGCTCGATCTCGGAAAGTTTATCGATCTTGCCGCGTCTCTGGATCTTGACGTTATAGTAAGACCGGGACCTTACATTTGTGCCGAAACCGATTTCGGGGGAATGCCGTCGTGGCTGCTTAACTATAAAGACATAGGATTGAGAAGCAACGATTCCGTGTTTATGGAAAAGGTCGCAAGATATTTCGGCAAGCTGGCTGAAATAATCGTTCCGCGGCTTGTAAAAAACGGCGGGCGCATTCAGATGATTCAGATCGAAAACGAATACGGCTCATACGGCAACGACTCGGAATATAAAAAGTCGCTTGTCGGGCTTTGGAAGAAACTCGGCGCGGATACTTTGTTTTTTACCGCAGACGGAGCCGAGTACGACATGTTGCAGAACGGCGGAACGGACGGGGTTTTACGCGCGCTGACTTTCGGCTCGCGTCCGACGAAAAATTTCGAAGAGTTGAAACGCTATCCCGATCAACCCGATTTCTGCGCCGAATACTGGTCGGGCTGGTTCAATACTTACGGAAGCGATCCGTACATATGCGACCCCGATAAGCCGCGCAGAGAAACAGGCGAGTTTATCGATCTCGGCGCGTCGTTCAACTATTACATGTTCTGCGGCGGCACCAACTACGGAATGATAAACGGCGCGAATTTCGATAACGACTACATGTTTCAGACGACGAGTTACGACTATAACGCGCCGATAAGCGAAGCGGGAGATATGACCGACAAGTATTATTCCATCAAGGAAGAACTTGAAAAGCGCACGGGCAAAAAGATTGCGATCGGCGTGAACAACACCGAAAAGAAAGCATATCCGTCGCTTAAGGCAAGCGGTTTTTGTGAACTTAACGAATATCTTGCGGGCAAAACGCCGATAAAAAGCACGACCCCTAAAAGTTTTGAAAGTTTAGGCGTGGATTTCGGATATGTATACTACGCGCTCGACTTTGACGTTTGGCAGGATGCCGAAATGAAACTTATGGGGCTTTCCGACCGCGCGACTATAACGGTTGACGGCAAAGTGCGCGGCGTTATGGGGCAGGGGCTTGACTGCAACGTGGTTCGTTTTTCTACGGAAAAAGATTACGGGCGCAGAAAACTCGGCATTCTTGTCGAAAACCGCGGCAGATGCAATTACGGTCCGCGGCTTAAAGACCCGAAAGGATTGCACGGCGGCGTTCTTCTGCACGATAAATTCCTTATGAATTACGAAAACTATCCGTTGCGGGCGGAAATAAACAAAAAGCCGATTTTCGGCAGACTGCCCGAAGATTCATGCCGCATAGGATTTTATAAATTCGACCTTTTTATCGGCGAAGAACCTTGCGATACTTTCGTTTATCCGTCGGGCTTCAGGAACGGCTGCGTGTATGTGAACGGAACGAATATAGGCAGGCTTTGCAACTGTCAGCCGCCGCAGCGCACGCTGTACGTTGCGAAAGAACTGCTTAAAAATGGCGAAAACGAAATTATCGTGTTCGATACCGACGGAACGGATAATCCCGAAATAGAGTTTTCGGATAAACCGTTTTACTTCGACGAAGACAAAAAACGCGTGTAAAGGCGCGTAACAATCGAAACAGTAAAGCGGTGTAAAGCCGATAAACGGCAACAGATAAACGGTTTACAAGCGGTTGGAAACGATCGTAAAAAACGGATGCCGAAAGGCAAGCCGAACTAATAAAAAATATATAAAAGGAGCAGACGAAATGAAAAAAACGATTCAGAAAATAATGTGTCTTGCAATGTCCGTAGTGGCGTTTGTTTCGGCGCAGGGGTGCATCAAGCGCGATTCTTCGAGAGAAGACGTCAGAAAGGACGCAACGCAACTGTACATCGGGCTGGGAACGAACGGTCTTGACGAATGGATGGAAGAAGAAAAGGAACGCTTTGAGAAAAAGTACGCCGATTACAGTTTCGAACCGGGTAAAAAGGGCGTTCAGGTTTTCTACAATTTCAACGAAAAATTTCAGAATTTCGATACCTTGCCCGTCAACTATAAGGGATATCAGGAAAAACTGATCATAACCGAGAGAATTCCGTATAACAAACTCGACGGAATGGCAAAGGACATTACCGAAATCGCAACCACTCCGCTTAACAAAAATATACTTACGGGCGAAGTATCCGGCAGCGAAACCGAAACCATTGCCGATAAAATGCTTCCGCAGTTCAAGGAATACTACGAAAGAAACGGACGTTATATCGCGTTCCCGTCGCAGGTGGCGCGTATGGGGCTTGTTTACGACGTCGATCTTTTCGAAGATAACTTCCTGTATTTTGCGTCCGATACGGCAACGCACTATTACGATTACTCCTGCAAAAACGTTTATACGGGCAAGAGCGCGACCTATCGTTTCGTGGACGAAGGCTTTACCGATAAAGATCTTTCGAAAGGTCCCGACGGAAAAGCGGGAACTTACGACGACGGACTGCCCGCAACATACGAAGAGTTTTTCGCTCTCTGCGACTATATGCAGAAAGAAATGGGCATCGAACCTGTCCGTTGGGCGGGTAACGTTCAGTCTTACATGATGGCGGTGCTCGAAGGTCTGGCGAGCGATTACGAAAACGATCAGTTTCTGCTCAAAAGCCGGTTCAACGGCACTGCAGACAATCTTGTCAAGTTCGGTTCGAACGGCAAAATGATATTCGGCGCGGACGGAGAACCCGAAACCCATTCGCTTGCAATAAACGAACGCAACGGTTACGAACTTACCGCGCAGAAAGGTTTCTATTACGCGCTTAAATATCTCGAAGCGTTGCTCGGCTCAAATTATTACGATAAAGATCTGTGCTTTAACGGCACAAGTTCGCACCTTACCACACAGACCAAATATCTGCTCAGCTCCAAAGACAGCAAGGTTTCGTCCATTGCCATGCTTGCGGAAGGCAGTTGGTGGTACGGCGAAGCGGCTCCCACGTTCAAGGATATGGCGGCTCAGTACGGTGAAAAGTGGTCGGCGCAGAACAGAAGATTTGCGTATATGCCGTGGCCTAAGTACGATGAGTCGCATATAGGCGAAGAGCAGTGCGTTATTTCCGAACTGCAGATGACTTCTTTCGTAACCAACGATATAGACGACGCGCAGTACGAAGCGGCAAAAGTATTTATTCAGGAAATGTATACGAGAGACGGCATGATAAGGTTTGCAAAAGCCACCAGTCAGATGCGCCCGTATTCGCTTACGCTTACAGACGAAGAACTTGCCGAACTTACCGAATTCGGTCGTTCCAACTACAACACGCTTAAATACTGCAAACTGTTCTTTGTTCCGTCTACCAACCCCGTATATCTTGCAAACAACAGCCTTATAGACGCGACTTTCAACTTCCACTGGACTTCGAACATCGGCGATCTTGCAACGCAGGTTATAAGGAGCGGTTACTCTGCCCAAGAGTATTTCGAAGAAATCAACAAATTCTGGACAAAGGACAGATGGGATAGTTATTACAAAGGCGTCGCTTACTGAAAAGCGAAAGGATAAAACTCTATGAAAAGAGAAAATGACGGATACGGATTTTTCAAGCGTATATTCAACGCCATCGGCTGGAAAATATACGGATTGAGAGCGTCCGCATACAACAAACATAAAAAAGACAAGCCGAAAAAGTCGTCGTCGCTTGCGCAGATGAGAAAGAGTCAGATAGTGTTCTGCACGATAATGCTCGTGCTGCCGCTGTTGCAGTTTTTTCTGTTTTACGTCTGCGTAAACTTCAATTCCTTACTGCTTGCTTTTCAGAAAATTATGCCCGACGGCAGTCGCGTGCCGTGCGCGTTCGATAATTTCACTCAACTGTTCAACAGTTTCAAGACCGACGCAATATTCGGATACGCGGCGAAGAATTCGTTTATAGCATATCTGTTCACGACGGTCATAGCCGCGCCCGTAGGACTTCTTTTTGCGTTCTATATTTATAAAAAAGCAAGGCTCGGCAAATTTTTCAAAACGACGTTGTTTCTGCCGTCGGTAATTTCTTCGATAGTACTCGTAATTTTGTATATGTACTTTGTCGATCTTGCGTTGCCGATGATTTTAACCGAAATGTTCGGCAAAAAATATTCGGGATTCTTTTCCAATCTCGATACGCAGTTCGCAACCGTACTTATTTACACGGTGTTTACGGGGTTCGGTTCTTCGGTGCTTATGTACTTAAGTTCGATGAACAGTATAAACACTTCTATCGTAGAAGCGGCGCAACTTGACGGAGCCAACTATTTTCAGGAATTCGTTTACGTTACGTTCCCGATGGTTTATCCCACGTTCGTTACCTTCTTCGTAATAGGCATAGCGGGAATATTCACCAATCAGATCAACCTTGTTTCGTTTATCGGAACAGAAAGACCTATGCCCAACGCGCAGACGTTCGGATATTACATGTTCCAGCAGACGGCGATGGGCGAAGCGAACTATCCGCGGATTGCCGCTCTCGGTCTGATGATTACGCTTGTCGTTGCGCCTGTGTCCGTAGGCGTTAAAAAACTTATGGAAAAATACGGACCGAGTGCGGGGTGACGGTATGAAAAAAGGGAAATTTTCTGTTTTATTTTTACTGCTGTTCATCGTGCTGATCTTTTATTCGGCAATACTGATTTTGCTGTTCGGGTGGGGCATAATTACCGCCATGCGAGAAAATCTCGGCTTTATATCCGATCCGTTCGGGTTTGAAGGCGGGCTGCATGTCGAAAACTTCCGCACTGCGTTTTTATACTTCTCGTCGACCATAAAGGGCAGCGACGGCGGATATCGCGAAGTATATATCGAAGAAATGTTTCTGTATTCGATAATTTACTCGCTCGGTTGTTCGTTCATCAACACTTTTGTAACATGCGTAGTTGCATACGTTACCACGAAATTTAGGTTCCGGGCGTGCAGATTTATTCAGACCATGGTAATAGTGCTTATGGCGTTGCCGATAGTAGGCAATCTGCCGGCGGAAATATCTATGGCAAGCACTCTGGGAATTTACGGCACGATGTGGGGAATGTTCATAATGCGCGCGGCGTTTTTAGGACCGTACTTCCTTATATTTTCGGCAGTATACAGCGGTGTGCCGGCAGACTTTACCGAAGCGGGATATATTGACGGCGCGAACGAATTCGTCATATTCTTCAATCTTATGTTGCCTATGGTAAAAGATACGTTTATGACGATTATGCTGTTAAGTTTTATCGCTTACTGGAACGATTACTCGGTGCCGCTTATCTATTTGCCCGATTATCCGCCGCTTGCGCTGGGGCTTTACAATTTCAGCCATTCGAACAATAACGAGATAAGCACCGTTCCTATGAAAATGGCGGGGTGCTGTCTGGTATCGCTGCCGATAATCGTGGTATTTATAGTTTTTCAGAACAAACTCATGGGAAACATTTCCATGGGCGGATTAAAAGAATAAACAGGAGGAAATATGAAAAACAAAAAAATCTTTGTAATCGCATTGGTTTCGTTTTTAATGCTTGCACTGACGGGCTTCGGCGTAACGTCGTTTGTTCCGGGGCGCGTGCATGCCGAAGACGTAACCCTTAATGCGAGCCCCCTTCAGTCGTCTTATACGTTAGGTACCAAACTTAGCGTTCCTCAAGGCAAACTTACGTACGACGGAAAGGAATACGACGCCGACGCGGTTGTGCATTTCCCCGACGGCAACGCCTTTTTAAGCGAAACCGTAACCCTTGACCAGACGGGTATCTACACGCTCGAATATCGTAAGGTCGCGGACGGTAAACTTCTTCGTAAAACCAAGACTTTCGAAGTTCTCGAAGGGCTTTATACGGTAACTTCCGAACGTTCAACTATGCGTTACGGCAAGCCGAGCGAACTCGGAATTCCGTTCACGACGGAAGAGTCGCCGACGGGACTTTGCGTGTCGCTTGCAAACGGCGACAAGTTCGATTACAACGCGGTCATCGATCTTAACGAGATATCGAAAGATAACAAGGCGTTGCAGTTCTATCTTACCCCGTGGAGATCGAAAACCGCCGACGCGTTCAGCGTTTTTGTAAAGTTTACCGATATTTACGATCCCGATAACTACGTAATAGTTTCTATATGGTCGTACGACAGAAAAAGTTATAACGACTCGCCCTGCCGCGCCGCGTATATTACAACCTGCGTTCCCACGATAGGGCAGAGTTATACCGGACATTACAGCACATATCAGAAAGGCGGCAACGGCTGGAGAGATTATATCTTCAAGAGCATGAGAACTTCGGGTTTCTGCTCGTTCGTGTCGTTCTACGGCGATAACGCCAACGGCGAAGTACGCTGGATCGACGGCACGCCCGGCGGCGAAGGTTTCACGGTAGACTGGGGCTATGCCGGATATCGGCAGATCGGTTTCTGGTGGGATTACGCAAACAGACAGTTATGGTCCAATCAACCGTTACCGCAGTTTTCGGAACTGGTTGCCGATTACGACGATCCCAATTACTATAACTCGCTCTGGGGCGGAATGACCACCGGCGAATGCTATGTAAGCCTTTGGGCGGAAGATTACAACAACTCGACGTTCAACTTCGTGATTACCGAAATGAACGGCGAAGACCTTACGACAAAGGCTCCCGCCACCGAATACAGAGATACCGACAAACCCGTAATCACCGTAAACTACGGCGATTACTCGGAAAACACTTATCCCGACGCGCTCGTCGGAAGCGAATATACGGTATTTGCCGCAAGCGCGTTCGACGGCTATGACGGAGCAACCGACGTAAGCGTGCGCGCGTTCAACAATTACGGCGCGGCAAACTGCTACGAAGTAAGTTGCGGCAAGACCTTCAAACCCGACCGCGCGGGGGAATACACGCTTGTGTATACCGCAAAGGATAAAGCGGGCAACGTTGCCGAAAAGACGGTTAAAATCACCGCTAAAGAACAAGCCGCTTCCGTCGTTACGCTTTCGGTCGATTCGTCGGCTGCGGCGAAGAACTTCAAGGCGGGAGAATTTGCAAAAGTCGCTTCCGCTACCTATTCGGGCGGTGTAGGAAAACTTGAATTTAACGTAACGGCATACGGCAAAAAGACGGGTACCGGATACGTTATAGAAAACAACTCGTTCAGACCGATGGTTGCCGATACTTACCGCATTGTCTATTCGGTAAGCGACTTTATCGGGCAGACGGTTACTTCCGAATACGAAATCACCGTTGCCGAAAACGACGGTCCGATGTTCGAAAATATCCCCAATCTTCCCAAGTACCTTATTTCGGGATATTCTTATCAACTTCCCGAAGGCACGGCAAAAGATAAATCGGGCAAAGCGGTAAAAGCCGAAATAATTCTGAGAGATAACGGCGCTGAAACGTCGGCAGTCGCGGGAGTTATGAATATTGCGGGCGACACGCGCACCGTAGAACTTATTTACCGCGCTACGGCAAACGGAAAAACGAGCGAACTGCGTTTCGAACGTCAGGTAATCAAGCCGCTCAAGGGCGTAAGCATTGACCTTGCCAAATATTTTGCGGGTACGGGATTCACCGCCGTTTCCGATTCGGATATGGTTACGATCACCGCAAACGCGCAATCCGCGACGGCAGAATTTATAAACGCCGTTCTGGCTGAAGGCTTTACCGCGCAGTACAAGGTTATAAAGGACGGATTCAACGAATTTGCGCTTTATCTTACCGACAGCGAAGACGCTGCGCAGAGAATCAAACTTTCATGGAAGAACGCCGACGGCGTAACCTTTACTTACCTTAACGACAAGATAACTTCGGCTTCGACCACGTTCGATTTCAACGGAACCGAATCTAACTTTATCTGGCACAACGAAACGCATACTTTCTACGATAACTCGACCGACCTTTCCGTCGAAGTAAACGAAACGATTTACGGCGCGGCTTTTACAGGTTTTACTTCCGGCAAACTGTATGCCGAATTCGTTATGAACGGCGTAACGGGCGAAGCGAGCGTAGGCGTTACTAAAATAAACAACCAGACGATACGTCTTACCCGTCGCGACGTTATAACTCCGCAGATTTCGGTTATCGGAAGTTATTTGACAAACGCAGTGGTAGGCGACAGAATAGAAATCAGAAAGGCGGTGGCAGCCGACGTTATTTCGCCCGTTACCACGCTGAGCGTTACCGTAACCGATCCCGACGGAAACTACGTTAAGACGACCGACGGACGCGAACTTAAGAACGATATGTTGCTTACGGGAGCGTTCGTAATCGAAAAGACGGGCGCATATAAAGTAGTTTACAACTTCTCGGACGGAACCAAGGAAGCGGACGAACCCGCAACCATCAACTGCACCAAGGTAAGCGTTGTAAAAATAGAACTGTCGGCAGACGCACCCGCAACGGCAAAGGTCGGCGACACCGTAACCATGCCCGAAGCGAAAGTTACCGCCGAAACGGCTTCTTCTTACTATGTACTCGTAATCAACCCGAAGGGCGTTATAACGAACATAACTTCGACGCGTTCGTTCAAAGCCGAACTTAATGGCGTTTACAAGGTTGTTTATACCGCGTACGACTCGGACGGCAACGTCTGCACCGTATACTACGACGTAAAAGTGGGGTAATAACATGAAAAGAAAATTTTTAAGTTTAATCCTTTTTGTTGCAACGCTTTTAGGAACTGTCGCTTTAGGCGCGGCTCCGTCGGCGGCGGACATAAACGCGGCTAACGAAAAAGCGGACTTTCTTAAAAACGGCAGGACAGAATATAAAATCGTTTACGACAGAGATATTTCGTCTACCGAAATAGTTGCGGTTTCCGAATTTCAGACGTTATTTTACGACGGCACCGGCTCGACCATAGAAACGGTGTACGCAGACGAAGTAACTCTCGATACCAATGCAAAATACATCTGCATAGGCGAAAACGACTATTCGCGCGCGGCGGGGCTGAAAGCCGACTTTGCGAACCTTGCTTCAAACGGCTATGCCATAAAGACGATAAACAATAACGTCTTTATAATCGGCGGCGGAGAATGGGGTACCATCTGGGGCGTTTACGACTTTTTATCGCTGCAGATCGGCTACGAATTCATTTATACCGACGAACTTGTTTTTGACGAAGCTAAATGCCTTAACGGTAAAATCGCAGACGTAAATATAACCGAAAAACCCGACTGGGAATGGCGCGTTGTAGGCGACGGAGAAAACTCAAGCAATAAAGACCTTCGCACAAGACTGAGAATGCAAGATAACAGCAACGTATGGACGACCAACGGAAGCATTTCCATGTTCCATACCTTCTTCAGCCGCGAAAATACAACTTATGGTTTCGTGCCGTTGAATCCTTGCTTTAACGAACACCGCAACTGGTACAACGTAGACTACGAAAACGCGGGAACGGAACCTTCGGCTATCTGTTTCAGCCGCGATCCCGAAGGGCTTTGCGAGCAGGTCATGAAAGGCGTTAAAGACCTTATAAGCGTAGGCGGAAACGGCAATTCGATTATAATCAACTTCTCGCAACTCGATAACGGCGACTGGTGTTTCTGCGACAAATGCTGCAAGACCATGGACGCTTACGGCGGGGCGCAGTCGGCAACTCAGGTTCTGTTTATGAAAAACTACCTGTCGCCCGCGCTCAAAGCGTATACCGAAGCGAACTGCCCCGAAATGGACGTTACGGTCTATATGTACGCTTACTGGACGACCAAACAGCCGCCCAGGTTTACGACCGATGCAGAACTTGAATCGCTTAAACTTCCGTCAAACTGCGGAGTACAGTACTGCACGGGGTTCCCCGAAAAAAGGCCTGTCCCCGAAGTCGGCGAATACGGTCAGGCAGAAGCGTGGGCTAAAATATCGAGCAAGTTCGCCATTATGGACTATGCCGAAAACTTCGGAGCTTATATGCGCCATTTCGACGATTACAACAAACTTCAGCCCAATCTCGAATACTTCCTTAAGCACGGCGGCGAACTGCATTACACGATGATGGCGTATAACAACCTTGCGAACAGCGACTGGTCAAGACTTCACGCTTATCTCGAAGCCGAACTCAGCTGGGACGTAAACAAGGACGTAAACGTGCTTACAGATAACTTCTTCGATAAGTATTATAAAGACGCCGCGCCGTTCATGAAAGAATGGTTCTACGGTTACAGGGCATGGTCGCAGGTGTTCGACAGCAATAACGTTCAGGGCGGAACCGTTCTGCCGCTGAATATGTGCAAGGCTTTCGAAGGTTATGCGAACAAAGCGTACGACGCAATACTCAGATACAAGTATTCCGATCCCGAACTTTACGACAAACTGTACGACAGAATCACGCTTGAAACTTTGACTTACAGATATAACTATCTCGAATCTTATCGCGGTCATATCGGCGATCTTAAGAATTTTGCCGTAAGTTTCAGAAAAGATTGCGCTCATTTCGGAATACAGAAAGTAAGAGAATCTACCAACTTCGACGTCTGGTACAGCCAGAACTTCGGCAATCTGTAAGGGGGAGTAAAACATGAAAAGAATAATAATGCTGATTGCGGCTATGCTTGCCGTTACAACGCTTGCTCTTACGGGTGCCTGCAACTGCGGGAAGAAACCCGCGGATTCGTCTTCGCCTGCCGATTCGTCGTCGGGCGGCGGCTCGGTCGATCCCGTAGAAATAGTTTTTTATCTTGTCGAAAGCGTAACCGTATCCGAATATGACGGCGTTACGCTCGGATATACGCTTACGGGTGCGAAAGACGAAGATATAATATGGTCTTCGTCCGACGAAAAGGTTGCGACCGTATCTGCGGGCAGAGTTATAGGCGTTAAACAAGGCTTTGCCGTTATAACCGCAAAGGTGGGCGATATCGAAAGAACTTGCGACGTTACCGTTACTCGCAACCTTTCTTATCCCGTTATGGTACTTTCGCAGACCGACGCCATGCCGAGAGCAGGCGGAAGCGTTAAAGTCACCGCGGTTATCAGATTCAACGGCGAAGAAAAAGATTTTTCCGACTTTAAGTGGACGAGTGCCGACAACGGTATCGCCACTTGCGAAAACGGCGAAATCAAAGGCGTTTCAAAGGGAACGACGGTTATTACCGTTTCGGCTACCTATAACGGAATTTATCTTGAAGAAACGATCACCGTGACCGTTTCCGCAGAATAATGATTTATGCTCCGTCGGGGATGAAAAATCCCCGACGAAAAGAGCGAAAGGGGCTTTAATGAAAAAAATCAGAATGGGCGTTATAGGTCTCGGTCAGCGCGGATTTTGCATGATGAAAACGCTTGCTTCCTGCAAGGGGGCGGAGATAGTTGCCGTCAGCGACAAATATGCCGACAGAACCGAAAAAGCCGCCGACGAAATAGAAAAGACTTACGGTAAACGCCCCGTTATCTATGCCGATTATCACGAACTGCTTAAAGACAAAACGGTCGAAGGCGTTATGATTTCGTCGTCGTGGGATACGCATGTACAAATGGCGGTCGACAGCATGAACGCGGGCAAAATAACCGCTTTCGAAGTGGGCGGCGGGTACGATATCGAAGACTGCTGGGAACTTGTCCGCACTTACGAGAGAACGAAAACTCCCGCCATGATGCTCGAAAACTGCTGTTACGACAAGTTCGAACTGCTTGCGACTACTCTTTACAGAAACGGGCTTTTAGGCGAAGTGGTGCATTGCCACGGCGCATACAGCCACGACATACGCGACGAAATAGCGGGCGGCAACGTGAACAGGCATTACAGGCTTATAAACTACGAAAAGAGAAACTGCGAAAACTATCCCACGCACGAGTTGGGACCTATCGCAAGACTGCTCGACGTTAACAGGGGTAACAAACTGCTGACCGTTTCGTCGGTTTCGTCTAAGGCTGCGGGAATGCAAGAATTCGTTTTAACCGAAGCAAATCCCGATAAGTCGCTTGCGGGCAGAAAGTTTTTGCAGGGCGATATAGTAAGCAGTACGATACGTTGCTCGAACGGAGAGACCATTACGCTCACGCTCGACACGACTTTGCCCAAATACTATTCGCGCGAGTTTACCGTTCGCGGAACAAAAGGGCTTTGCGTGCAGGAAGCGAATATGGTGCTTATCGAAGGGCGTGAAAAGTTCAACGACGAGTTTTATCCCGAAAAAACGCTTGCTAAATTTTTGAACAATGCGGAAAGTTACAACGAGTATCTGCCCGAAATCTGGGAAAACATTACGCCCGAAGACATGGAAAAAGGTCACGGCGGAATGGACTACCTTATGCTTGAAAGTTTTGTAAACGCCGCTATAAACGGCGAAGAAATGCCGATAGATATTTACGACGCGGCATTATGGATGAGTATAACGCCCCTTTCCGAACAATCGATCGCGCTCGGCGGAACGCCTGTTGCGATTCCCGATTTCACGCGCGGAAAGTGGATGACCCGCACGCCGAAGGACGTGACCGAGCTGAAAATGCAATAAAGAAAACAAAAGGCGGATAGTCTTTTGAAAATATAAGTATCAGGAGGACAATATGAAGTTAAAAAGGTTTTTGCTTTTACTTACGGTTGCCGCGCTTATGGTTTCGGCAGTCGCATGTATTGGCGACACAACGGACAGTTCCGACGATTCTTCGTCGTCAAATCCCGCTCCCGTTAAAGTAGAACTTACTCTCTCGGAAAGCGAACTGACGCTCGACGTCGGGCAGACGCACACTGTTACGGCAACGGTTACGGGGACGGACGAAGCGGTCGCTTGGTCTTCTTCTGCCGAAAGCGTAGCGACGGTTGCAAACGGACTTGTTACCGCCGTTGCAAAAGGAACGGCGACCATAACCGCAAAGGTTAAGGACGTTGAAAAAACGGTGGCGGTAACCGTTAAAAACGTTTCGGGCTTATCGCTCGAATCAAATCAGTTCACGCTGAACTCTCTTACCTGGAAAGATAAGGATAACGTTTCTTACGGCGTAACCACCGCGCAGATTAAGCCGATTTTATCGGTAAACGGCGCGATTGCAGACGGCGGCGAATACACTTACAGAAGCGCGAACGAAAACGTTGCTACGGTGAGTGCGGACGGCGTTATCACGGGCGTAGGGATCGGTTCTGCGGCAATCGAAGTCAAATGCGTGTACGACGGCGAAGAATTTTCCGAACAGGCTGCCGTAACCGTTAAAAAACTCGAAGTAAATTCTAAAGAAGCGTTCACGTTCGGCGGCGACAAGAGCGAATGGGTTATAGACGTAGAAAGATTCGGTCTTACCGCTGAAGACGTTGTGGCTATCTATCTCGAAAGCGGCGAAGACTACGTTCAGACCGACGCCGAAACGGGCGAAATCATTTACGACGGAAATAAGGCGAAAGTTATAACCGACGGTATCAACATCGACGAAAAAACCGAACCCGACACCGTTATCGTAGAAACCGACAATATGCTTTTCTCTATCAGAATAGCATACGTTTCGGCAAACAACGTTGAATTCGTAAGCGAAACTTCGCCTATGACTATCGGTTCGACCAAAGAATTCAAACTCTATGCGTTCGGTATCGAAGTATCCGAAAGCGCGGAATGGTCGGTAGATAAAGATTTTGTCGCTACCGTTCAGGACGGCGTTCTTACCGCAGTAAACTACGGAACGGTTAAAGTAACCGCAAAGGTTTACGGATATACTTATACAACCACTCAGGTAGTCGTTAAACAACGCACTCCCGCCACCGCGATGGAAAACGTCTCCGTTCATAACTACACAACGGGCGAAGATCGTTACGGATATAAACAGGTTATTCACGGCGATTATATCCCCGGCGACTGGTTCACCCTTAAATTTACCCCTGCAGAAGATCTGAAGAGATCGATGTTCTTCCTTTATTACGGGTTGAACAATATAGAAACGCAAGACGAAAAAACCGCAGCGTTCCCCAAGGGCTGCGCTTACGTCTTTGCCGGCACCGAAAGTTTCGGTGGCAATATGTTCAACGACTCTTCTTTCGTCGTTCTCGACAGCGAAGGTCGTCAGGTCGGTTCCCTTAACGACGGAACGGGCGCGGGCGTTTACAAAGCCGGCGAAACCTATACCGTTTTCGCACAGGTACCCGACGACGGTTCGCTCGATCACGATTTCTATTTCATCTTTGCGGAAGAAGCGTACCTTGACGAAAATGCGATTATGGGCGGCGTTCTTTGCTGGAGAGATATGCTCAGAAATCTTTCCGTAAGCGTTGCCGTAAGCGATGTTAACGGATTTGCGTACAGCGGCGAAACGAGAATAAACGAAGTGGCTCTCGAAGACAAACTTACGATTAACGCAAAAGATCTCGCCACGAACAATACTATCGACGTAGCGGCTCTCGGCATTACCGGCGAAATAGTCAAAGCGACGGTAGACGGATTTGCAGTTCCCGTAATGCTTACCGACGGCGAAGGCAGAAATTATGCTTTCTACGGCAGCCCCGTATTTATGGTTGACGCAAACGGCAAGCCCGTTGTAACCGACGGCAAACTTACCGTTCTTAACAACGTTTATACTTTTGCGGGTACAAACGGATTCAAAACTCTTACTATCGAAACGGACGATACGAGATATACTCTTAAACTCAGCATCGTTCCCGAAAACGAAAAATTCAACGGCGCTACGGCTATCATTCCGGGTCTTGCGGATACCATTCTTCTTTCGACCGACAAAATGATCAGCGAAATAGGTGCGGGCAGACAGTTTGTTTCGTTCGACATTTATTCCGATAACTTCGGCGACGGCACTTACTTCTATATGCAGATCGGCGCGCGCCATATCGGCATAATGAATAACTGCGCTAACATTATTTCGACCTGGGATAGTGCCCGTAAAGACATGATTACCAAAGACTTTATCCGCGTACTCGATTCCGAAGGCAATCTCGTTTACGACACCGTTAAATGGGGCGGAAACAAAATGTTCGGTACGACAGAGAACAAGATGCAGTCCGGTAATTGGTACAAGGTTATTATCGATATGGAAGGCAGAGCGTGGGACGATAATACCTGTAATCAGTATTTCTCTTATTCGCATGTTATGGGAAAAACGGTCGGCATGAATATGTACTTCAACAACGTCAAGACTTTCTCTAAAGCCGAATTCGAAGGTATCGTTATAGATAAGGAAGAAGAAACGCTTGCCGAAGGCAGAACTCTGCAGATAACCGCAACTCTTTCAGAACTCCTTAGCGGAATGAACGTCGAATGGACTTCGGAAAACGAAGATATCGCTACCGTCGATCAGAACGGTCTTGTTACCGCCGTAAGCATGGGCGACGTTAAGATCAATGCGACCGTAAACGGCAAAACCGTTTCGTGCCTTATCCACGTTAAACCCGTTATCGCTCCCGAAGACGGAACCGAAGAAGTCGTTTCTTCCGATAACCTTGTTTCGTGGTTGCCCGGCACTTTCGATAATGGCGTAGAAGGTTCAAATAAGAACCTTAACCCCGCATATGTTCCCGGCGAAGATTTCAACGGCTTCAATATGCTTAAGGTTTGCATTAAGATTAAAGAAAGCGCGATAAGCGGATATCTCCACATTTACGAATATAAAACGAGAGATACTTCGAAATGGACTCCCGACATTGCAAGATGGACGGTCGTCGGTAAAGACGGCTACGCTATGGGCAGACACTATGATTTCAACTTCCCCGCGGCAAACTTTGAACATCTCCGTATAGTAGATAAGACTACGGGTACGCAGTATGTAGAAAGCGCGGTCGAATGGATACCCGGTCACGAATACGAAATTTATGTAACCGTAGGCGAAAACAGTTCTATAGGTTTCTGGTATTCGTCGACTATGTACGGTTCTAACGGTCAGGGTATATTCACCAATGCGTTTGACGCGTCTTACGGTCTTAACGTTCTCGATAATATCGAATTCGTTAAGTTCTACGGCGCGGTTAAAAAAGGCACCGTAAAAACTTTGGCTATCGATCCCGAAGAAGCGTCGGTAGAAGAAGGCAAAACCCTTACGTTAAAGGCAATTAAGTCTTTTCCGGGCGAAGTAGAATGGGTTAGTTCCAATCCGGAAATTGCTACCGTAGATCAGAACGGCGTTGTTACCGCTCTTGCAAAGGGTACCGCTATAATAACAGCAAAGGCTTTCGGTCTTGAAGCGACAAGCACAATAACCGTTACCGATAAGCAGCCGCTTGCCGTTACCGACGAAAAGAAACTTACCACCGGTATTACTACATGGCTGCCCGGCGCGTTTGTTGAATCTGTTGCCGGCTCGGCAGGTAACGTTAACCCCGCGTATGTTCCCGGCGAAGATTTTGCCGGTTGCGATGTTCTTGAAGTAGTTATCACTATCAAAGAAGGTTCGACTATGGGATATCTGCATATCAACGAGTACGTCGGCACTAATGTGGAAGCATGGGTTCCGACCGCTCGCAGAAGCGTTTCGATCGGTAAAGATTTCTATGGTACAGACAAGGTTTTCACCGATACCGGCAGCATCGTCGATTTTGCGCCCGCATATAACTATAAAGAATTGCTTATCGTCGATACGACCGACAACAAGACTTATTCGGAATCTTTTGTTGAATGGACTGCAGGTCATACCTACAAACTGTATATCGCGGTAGCCGAAGGCAATTCGGTCGGTTTCTGGGTAACTACCACGAACGTTCATTCTGAAGGCGTAGGACCTATCAGTAAATGGAACTTCCCGGACTATACGCTCAACGCTCTTGCCAATATCGAATTCGTTGAATTCTACGGAGCAAAGGCTGTATAAAACGTCAGGGCTTATATAAGCCTGAACAAGATTTTACAACAAAAAAGGGGCTGTCGCTTAAATGCGGTAGCCCCGTTGTAAAACGATATACGATTAAAACGGAATATCGACATAAAAGTATTAAAAACCCGATTTCGTTTTACGGAAATCGGGTAGTATAATTATTAAATTCAGTCTATTTTATTTCTGAACGCCTGCGGCGAAACGCCCGTATATTTTTTGAACATACGGCTGAAGTAAAACGCGTCTTCAAAGCCGAGCATTTCGGCAACTTCTTTAACGGGTCGGTCGTTTTCGGTAAGAAGATATTTCGCGCGTTCTATCTTGATTTTCATTCGGTAAGAATGTGGGCTCATTCCGTAAGTCTGCGTGAACAGGTGCGAAAAGCGCGAAACCGAAAGATTGTTCATTGCCGCAAGGTCTTTTATGCTTACGCTCGACGAAATGTCGTGCATTTGCAAAAGTATGGTGTTGAATCGTTCGTTGCCTATGGCGGGCGCTGCGTTCTGCCGTGAGTTAAAGGCAACTTCGCTTAAAATCATAAGCGTTCTTCCGCAATTGGAATAAAACGAGCCGAAACGTTCGTTTATAAGGTCGATCAAAATGGCGTTGAAAAGTTGCGGAATCTGATAATTGGTGCCTATGTTGAATAAGGAGTTCCCTTCGAGCGAAAGTTTTCTTAACGTTTCGGGAATGGTCGTTCCGTAAAAGTGTATCCAGTATACTTCGCATGGAACGTCGTTCATATAGGTGTAAATCTGCGGCTGACCGGGTTTGTAAATTAAAACCGAGCCGCTCCCTATAACGCGCTCGACGCCGTTCAGCGTTACGCGCATATGTCCTTTAAGCAGGTAAATAAGTTGATAATCGTCGCGACCGTGCGGGCGGGCAGTGCTCCACTCGCGCAATGAAATTTCGTAATGACCTGCGTTATGAGTGCAAATGGGCAGACTCTTGTCGATTTCTATCGAGTCGACTTTGGTGTATTCGATCAAAGTGTCTTTTTGCATTGTTTTCTCCGAAAAAAGAATTGTTAAGTATATTGCAAGCGCGAAAAAATTGCTATATAATATAGTCGGCTATGGGTGGCGGCGGTTATCGCCGTTTACCGCAATATAGTATATCATAAATTGAAAAATAAATCAATCAAGCACATTAAATTAAACACGGACAAGCACATTTTATTAAGCACGGAGCGTTATTCTTTTATGGCAGAAAAAAACAATAAATACGACGTTAAACAATCGATGCATACTTACTGCAATCCGATGTCGCTTCCCGATATACCGCGAGGCAAAGACGAATGGTATAAGTTCGAACGCGGAATGTTCAGTCACGAAAACAAACCCGCTTCGGTTACGTCTCCCGATTACAGGTCGATAAGCGATCCCACCGTTTTTTATTACGACAACAAGTGGTATCTTTACCCCAGTTACGGAATGGCTTGGGTTACCGAAGATTTCGAAAACTGGAAGCATGTAAGAACGGAGCCGTATTGCCCGAAATACAGCCCGTGCATTACGCCGTGGAAGGGCAAGTTTTTGCTTACCGCCTGGTATTCGCCCCTTTATGTGGGGGATACGCCGCTCGGTCCCTTTAAGGAAATGGGCGAGTACGAATTAAAAGACGGCACGAAATTCACGCCTTGCGATCCGTGTATTTTTACCGACGACGACGGAAGAATTTATCTTTACGCTTTCGAATGGGTGAGCGGCGACGAGCCCGTTACCAAAATCGTCGGCTACGAACTCGATAAAGACAATCCTTGCAAAGTGATAAACGGGCCTGTCGATATAGTGGTTATGGATCCCGAAAACAAACCGTGGGAAAGACAGGGCGCGCACTATCAGAACACTCGTTTCGGGTGGGTAGAAGGTCCGCATCTGCTTAAATATCACGGCAGATATTACATGATTTACGCCGCGCCCGATACCTGTCACCCCAATTATTGTATGGCGGTTTATTATTCGGACGAAACGCCCCTTTCGGGTTTTGTCTGTCAAAAGAAAAATCCGCTTTCTTTATCCAAGGGCGGAATTGTTTCCTGCGCGGGGCATGGCTGCGTCGAAAAAGGACCCGACGACACGCTGTGGGCGTTCTATACTATAGCCGTTCCGTTTGCACATATTTACGAGCGCAGAATCGGTATGGACAGAGTTGCCGTGGACGAAAACGGCGAACTGTATATGCCGTGCGGCGTGACCGATAATCCGCAGTACGTTCAAGGCAGTGAAAAAACAGACGAAAGGGGCAACAAGGTATATTCGGCGGGGCTTGTTTCGCTTAACGGGTGGGTTCGCCCGAAAGCAACGAGCAACGCGCCCGGCAGAGAAGCGGTTTTTGCCACCGACGAAAACGTTCTTTCCTTCTGGCAGCCCGCGGACGACGATAACGCGCCCGCTATAGAATGCGACCTTTCGGGTAAATATTTAGTCGGGGCGGTGCGCTTGTTCTGGCGAGACGTCGATCTCGATTACGCAAGCGGTAAAACGCCCGAACCCGTCAGATTTGTTCTCGAAGGCGTTTGCGGCGATAAAACTTTTACGCTTGTAGACGCGAGCGACAATAATACCGAACTCAATATAGATTACAGAACGTTCGATATGACTTTGTGCGAAAAAGTGCGGCTTAAAATTCTGCCGAGAAAACTTAAAACGGGGCTTATCGATTTTGCCGTGTTCGGCAGATTGCCCGAAAGAAACGAATTATAATTTTTAGCTGATTATAAGCGAACTAAAACGGCGGGCGGCTATCGTAAAGATTTTTGCCTGCATTACGATAAAAGACGATTAAAGGAATAAACGAAAATGGATAAAAAGAAAGTTGTATTTTTCGGCGACAGCGTAACTCAGGGTTGTTTTGAAATTCTTCGCGAAGACGGCGAGTTCAAACTTTTAGTCGATCAGCCGTCGTGCTACGGCGAAAAGTTGATGACTCTTTTAAGGGCGAAATATCCCGATACCGAGTTTGAAATAATCAATTCGGGCATAAGCGGCGACGGACTTATCGAAGCCGAAGCGCGCGTCGAACGCGACGTTCTTGACCATAAGCCCGATCTTCTTGTGTTCTGCTTTATGCTCAACAATATGTCGCGCCGCGATACGAAGTGGTACGGCGAACACCTTGAAATTCTGTTCGATAAGTTCAAAGCGGCGGGTATAACCACGATTGTTATGTCGTCGAACATGGTCAACAAATACGTTGCGCCGGATACGCCCGAAGTATATATCGAAATGGCTAAAGACCTTGTCGAATGTCAGAACGGCGGTGTGCTCGATTCTTACGAAAAGAAACTCCGCGAAGAAGCCGAAAAGTACGGGTTTTATTATGTAGACGCTTACGGCGCATGGAAAAAACTCGATTCTTACGGGATAGATACCACAATGCTACTCAGCAACAGACTTAATCACCCTACAAGAAAAATGCATTGGCTGTTTGCCGATATGCTCTTTGACTGCATAGTAAAAAACGGGCTTGTAAAATAATTAAAACTTGCGCGGCTATAAGCAAAACTTGCGCGCACAATTTACCGGCAAAAACGCGGAAAGCCTGCTATAAGTCGGTTATCGCGTGTTTTGCGTTACAAAAATACGCGGGTGCGCCGTATAAAATCGGGCTTTGCCGATTATTTAAGGTGAAAAATTGAAAAAGTATAACAGCGCCGTTTTTTACGGCGATTCCATAACCAAAGGGACGTACACGAAAGAAGGAGATTCTATGCCTATGCGCATAGCGAACCCCGCTTATTGCGATATCGTCGCTAAAAAACTCGGCGTTAAAAATTACGAGAATTTCGGAATAAACGGCGTTTCTTACAGCAATGCAAGCAAGGTTATGACCGAAGAAGCGTTTTGCAATAGAGTGGCAACGTGTAAGATCGCCGACGTGATTTTTATCGCTTTCGGTACAAACGATTACGGAACGGACGTGCCGATAGGGCAAACGGGCGATAATACGACTTTAACCTTTTTCGGCGCGGTCGATTATTGTTTGAAAACGCTTAAAGAACGCGCACCGTTATCCGATATTTACGTTTTGTTGCCTTTGCCGCGCCTTGACGAAAACAAACCGAATAAATCGGGTTTTGCGCTTGACGATTACAGAAACGCAATTACAAAAGTCGGCAAAAAGTACGGGGTTACTATAATGAACGGCAAAAAATTGCCCGTTAATCCGTCGGATGAAAACGATAAACAAAACATTATTTTCGACGGAACGCATTTTAACGATTGCGGGCATAAACTTATTGCCGATCTTATTTTTGAATACATAAAATAAACGAGTTGGGCTGATTGCGCGAAAAATATAAAAAAACGCAATAAAAAAGCCGCGCTTAATCAAAAGTGCGGCTATAAGTTGATTATTTGACGTTTAATCGGTTAAAGTCAGCGATGTTTTTCCGTTTATTTCCGTTGTTTTTCCGCTCGGAAGAACTACGGTTGCAAAACAGTTTTCGGGAATTTCTATTTTGTATTCTGCAGAATTGTTTTTGACCGAAAACTTTACTTTAATCAATCCTTGCGGAGTTTTCTTTTCAACCTGCATTTCGGGTATGCGTTTGTCGGGGTGCGGCGCGATATGAATTTTTTTGTAGCCCGCGCCGTCGTCGTCGACCGTTATGCCGAGCGCATAGTCGAATATCCACGAAAACACCGAACCGTAAGCGTAATGATTGAATGAATTCATATCGGGATCGGCAAAATCGCCGTTTTCGTTTATACCGTTCCAACGCTCCCATACGGTGGTTGCGCCCTTTGTAACGGGGAAGAGCCATGACGGCATTTTGTCGGATAAAAGCAGATCGTACGCTTGTTTTTGGTAACCGTTATCGGAAAGCGCTTTAAGAATATGCGGCGTACCGATAAAGCCCGTTGTCAGATGACCTTTCTCTTTAACGAGTTCGGATAAACGTTTTGCAAGCGTTTTGCGTTCGTCGTCATTGCAAAGGTCGAAATTAAGAATAAGCGAAATCGCAGTCTGCGTGTCGTTGGAAACGGGTCTTGAGTAAACGTTCGGGTGCGGCGTTTTCGGGTCGCCGTCCGCTATACCGCAAACGACGGGCAAGCTGTTTTTCAAAAAGGCTTTGCGGAATTCTTCGCGGACGGAATTATAAAGACCGTCGTATTTAATAAAATCGTCGGTTTTGTCAAGAACTTTTGCCGCTTTTGCGCATAACCGAGCCGAATACGTGTAAAACGCGGTTGCTATAAGGTCGGTCTGCGTACTGCCGAGCAGTTCATTTTCAATATCCATGGCAAGCCAGTCGCCGTAATGCATATCGCCCGCCCATAAAAAAGGCGTGCCGTAGTTTTGCGCGCGGGTTTCGATATAGTTAACCCATTTTTTCATCATCGGGTAGTGTCGCGAAAGAAACTTTTTATCGCCGCAGGCAAGGTATGTTTCCCACGGGCAAACGGTTGCCGCGTCACCCCAGCCGGCGGATATGTTCCCGCAAAAAACCGCGGGAATAACGCAAGGGATCGCTCCGTCGTCGTGCTGATCGAGCGACATATCTGTAAGCCACCGATCATAAAACCGCTTGACGTCGAAATTTATGTTAGCCGTGCGGCAGAAAACCTGCGAATCGCCCGTCCAGCCGAAACGCTCGCTGCGTTGCGGACAGTCGGTGGGAACGTCGGTGAAATTGCTTTTTTGCCCCCATATTATATTCGAAAACAGTTTGTTTATCCGCTCGTCCGAACAAGAAAAACGGCAGGTTTGTTCCATTTCGGTATACAAGGCGACGGCGGTAAACATAGAAGCGGCAGGATTTTCTTCGGGAAATTCGTCGATTCTTGCGTAGCGGAAGCCCTGATATGTAAAGTGCGGGCGGTGAATTTTCTGTTTTCCGTCAAGCACATATTCGGTTACGGCTTTTGCCCATTGCAGATTGCCGTTATAAAAATTGCCGAGTTTATCAAGCATTTCCCCGTGCGACAGTTTTATTCGTTCACCCGCGTTGCCTTTGTAGTTAATTTCTACAAACCCCGCTATTTCCTGTCCGAAGTCGATTACTTTTTCGCCGTTCGGTGCGGTAATAATTTTAATCGCGTTAAGTCTTTCGTGCGGTATTACATGCCCGCCGTAAAAAGGAACGGCTGCAGGCTTTTTGCCTTTATCCGTTTCGGCTTTGCCGAAAACGGTTACCGGCGCGGTAAGGTCGCAAAGTTCGCCCTGATAAAAGTCCGAACTTATTACGGTTGAAGAAGATATAAGCCAGTTTTCGTCCGTATCGAAACGTTCTTTTACGCCGTTTTCGAAAGTTAAGTCGAAATGCGCGGCGACTGCGACGTTATCGAAAAAGTGAATTTTGTCGTTTTCGCGGTAGTGGTGCGACGAAATGTCGCCGAGTGCATAACCGTTGCCCGTAAGTATGGCAATAGTGTTTTTGCCGACCGACAGCAATTTCGTTATATCGTATTTTACGAACATAACTCTTTTTTCGCTCGTCCAACCGGGCGCGAAAAAACTTTCGCCGCATTTTTTGCCGTTTATTATTAGGTCGAATACCCCGATAGCCGTAACGTATGCCACTGCTTTTTTCGGCCTTTCGGTAAAAGATTTTTCGCAAAAAAAGATAGGGCAACTCTTCGTGTCGTATGGGGAGCGGATGTAATTAAAGTCGATTTTCATGGTCTTTTTCCAACCTGTTTTTTATCTGTAAACAGTATATCATTTCTCGTTTATAAAGTCAATTAAATGATTTCTTTTGCCAGGATAAAACAAGCGGAAAAAAATAATGTAAAATAGGGCTATAAGTCGATTATCGGCTATTATTTGTTAAGTAAAATGCTTAAGTCATTTTTGCATAGGTTGCATAAGGCGGCGTAAGTTGTTGTTTTAAGTGAAACAAAAAAAAGGAGAACGATATGTCAAACGATATTTTGCGCGCGATTATGGAAAATGTTAAAGACGGCAAAACCGTTACGCTGGATAAAAAGGAATATCATGTGTGGTCTGACGACTGCCTTACCGTTACGGGATATAATTTCAGTAACACCGCATCAATTGAAGAAAACCCGCTCGGAACTCGTCCCGTTGCGATTTATCTTAAAAACAAAAAGAACGTATGTATTGACGGCAACGGCGCGAAGATAATCATACACGGTATAATGACGCCGATTCTTATCGATTCGTGCGAGCATGTTGTGCTTAAAAACTTCACTATCGACTACGCAAGACCTACTATGAGCGAGTTTACTATTGTCGAAAAGCTCGACGACGGGTATATTATTTCGGTTGCGAAAGACAGTTTTTTCGATATCGTTGATAATCGTATCATATGGCATGGCGAAAAGGGTAAAGACGGAAAATATCTGTGGACGCTCGATTACCGCGATTATATGAACATTTCTATGTATAAAGACGGCAACGAGTGGGTGCGCATGATGGGGCATGATCCGCAGTGCAAGTTCCCTTGCGTTCCCGAATTTTCCGAAATTACCGTTCTTAAAGATAATTTACTCAAAGTCAAACTTAAAGACGAAAACGCCTTTTTCCCCGTCGGCTCTGTTGTGCAGACGAGAAACACCGTGCGCGATCAGGTGGGCGGAGCGTTTGTTAACAGCAAAGACGTAACTTGCGAAAATCTGACCATTCGCGCAATGCACGGGTTAGGGCTTATAGCGCAGGTGTGCGAAAACGTAACTTTCCGTTCGGTTGAAATTACTCCCGCCGACGGTCGCACTATAGCCAGCAACGCAGACTTTTTTCACCTTTCTAACTGCGGCGGAAAAGTTACCATAGAAAACTGTGTTTGTTCCGACGGACATGACGATTTCGTGAACGTGCACGGAACGCATTTAAGAATAGTCGAAACGTTCGATAACGGGCTTATGGCCCGCTTTATTGAACTGCACAGCCGCGGATTCTGCCCTTACCGCGCGGGCGACAGGGTAGATTTTATAAACAGTTCGACCCTTATTCCTTACGGTGGCGCGACTATAAAAAATGTGGAACAACTTTCCGATCTCGAGTTCAGATTGATGTTTTTTGAAAGTATAAACGCGCGCGTGGGCGACGCGGTCGAGAACGCAACGCTCACTCCGTCGGTTGTTATAAAGAACAATAAATTCGGTCCGTCCACGGGGCGCGGAATACTTTGCACTACAAGAAAGAGCGTGCTTATAGAAAACAATCTGTTTTATAAAACGGGCGGCAACGTGCTTTGCATAGAAGACGATTGCAATTTCTGGTTCGAATCGGGTTATACGACCGACGTAAAATTCATAAACAACCGCATTATCGGTTGCGGATACGGAAGTCTCGGCGTGGGGAGCGTGCCGATTATTTCGGTTAATCCGCAAGTTCTGAAGGACGAAGACGGAATTTACGTTCACAAAAATATAGTAATAGAAAACAACTGTTTTGCCGATCTGCCGGACGGCGCGTACGTCGTCGAAGTTAAAAACACCGAAAGGTTTGTTTTCAAAAACAACATAACGGATAAACCGTTGGAGTTCAAGACAAAATGCGTGAAAATATTAGAAAGAAGCGGGCTATAGGTCGATTATTAAGCATTTTAATATGTTTTATAATGCTTTTCTCGCTTGTTATAATGCCTGCGGGTTGCAATAAAAACAACAATAATTCGGATATTTCGTCGGATATAAACGATTCTTCGGGAAATAATGAAGATTCTTCGGACGACAAAGATAATGACAAAGATGACGATAAAGACGAAAAAATAAAACTGAACGATAATCTTTATCTTGCTTTAAGCACGGATATAAACGACGAAAGAACGAGCGTTTTATATAATGCCGACGGCGGACCTTTCAGATGCGATTACGTTTATATTCCCGACGAAGATATCCGCGGAGAATATAATTCGGTGGGCTTTACTCTTAATATAAAGTACGGCGGCGGATATTTATTTATTGCCGAAAGCGAAAGTACCGACGTTCCGAGCCTTTGGGGTGATTCTGCCGCGTACAGCCGCGTGACCGTTTTCGGCGGCGATTATTTCGGCAAGGTGGGATATTTTAACGATAAGGAGCCGTTTAATTACGCCAATTCTTCGGTATTGAAGATAAAGGACGGAGAAAAAGAAGTTCAGGGCGCGCCCGTCGATATGGGCGCGGGTAAGACTTACAACATAACTTACAGGCTGCAAAAGGGCAGTTCGTTATCGTTTTTTTACACCCGCTCGGTGTATGACGAAAACGGCGGAGCATTCTGCTGGGGCGGCTGGAACAGCGGATATTGTTACGATTTTACAGACAGCGTTGAATTAACCGATTTTTATGCTTGCACAACGGAGGGCAAAATAATTATGGAAATCAAAGATACTTTTTTAGTTAACGGGCACACGGCAACCGTGCTTATTCCCGAAAACTTTAACGGCGAATGGATATGGAAAACAGAGTTTTTTTATGCGTTCGACAAGGCGGAGCGAGACCTTTATAATCTCGGCTACGGTCGCGTTTATTATGAAATAAGCGATAAATACGGCAGCCCCGACGCGGTTAACTTAATGAACGATTTTTATAACGAGTTCATAAAGCGTTACCCCGATATGAACAAAAAATGTCATCTTGCGGGCTTTTCGCGCGGGGGGCTTTACGCGTTCAATTTCGCAATGAAATACCCGTCGCGTATAAAGTCTATGTATCTCGACGCGCCCGTGCTCGATCTGCGCAGTTGGCCGCGCACCGATCCGAAGTACAACGAAGTTTATCTGCACGAGCAGGTTATGGCTGAGTACGGCTTTAAGAGCGAAGAAGAATTTTTGTCTTATAAACTGTATCCCGTGGAGCGGCTTAAAGAGTATTTTGCGCTCGGCATTCCAACTCTGCTTATAGCGGGCATGCAGGATACGACCGTCGCTTTTTCCGAAAACTCGCAAAAAATGATAGACTATTGCGTAAAAAATGATATACCGCTTACGTTCTACGCTAAACTCGACGCCGATCACCATCCGCATTCGTTTGGAAATCTCGGCGGACCCGACATGTACGGCAGACCGTATCCCGAAAGGTTCAGAGTGTATTCTTCGGAATTTAACGGTTCTTCTTACAATACCCCCGCAGAAGTCGAAAGCGATACAAAATATGTAATCGATTTTTACAATAAACTCGGCTGATTGACAAAAAGGCTGAAAAACTCGGTTGAAAAAGTTCGGCAGAGCGGTGAACTTTTTTTACAACCAACTTTGTTAAGCGGCAAAAATTAAACTTAAAACAAAACCGGCTAAAACTAAAAAGTCGGCTTAAAATAAATAAAAGGCGGAAAAAAATAATGAAAACTGTAAAAGACAAATATCTTGTAGTAGGCGCGGATTTTGCGGGCTTCCCGTTAAAAGAAGCGGTAGTTAAACACCTTGAGAAAAAAGGGTGGAAAATTCTCGATCTCGGGGTAAAAAAGGACAGCGATCCCAACGATACCGACCTTATGTTTCACCGCGTGGGGCTGAGAGTGGGTGCGGAAATTTCCGAAGGCAATTACGAACGCGCGCTTGTTTTCTGCGGAACGGGTATGGGCATTCATATTGCGGCAAGCAAATGCCCGCACGTTCATTCGGGCGTGGTCGAAAGCGTTCCCGCCGCAAGGCGCGCCATAACAGGTAACGGCGTAAACGTTCTTGCAATGGGTGCGTTCTATGTTGCTCCCGCAATGGGTTGCGATATTGCCGACGCATATCTTTCGGCAACGCTCGGAAGCGATCAGACATGGTGGCATAATTTCTACGAATTCCATAAACTTGCAATCGACGAACTCGAAGCGTTTAATTACGAAGAATATAAGAAGAACGGGTTTAAGGTAAACAAACTCGGCGATTTCGATCTTGTTCTTGAAGATAAGCCCGACGACGTTAAATAATTACGACGATATAAAACGGACATTGTTTTTTACAGCGTCCGTTTTTTACATATAAAATCTGCGGCTTTGTTCCGTCGTTTGACAAATTTGCCTTAATGATTTATACTTGTCGGCAGTATCGGAAAGCTTTGCCGTTCGTCATTCGTCGGGCGTTTTCGGCGGAAAGTATTCGGCTAAAAAATCATTCGGGAGAAATAAAATGCTTGTTAATCCGTTATCGGAAAAGAATTATTCCGACCCGTTCGTTACATACGATAAAAAAACGGGATATTATTATCTGATTGCTTCTTGCCAAAGTAACGTTATGAGCGTCTTTCGCAGCAGAAAGGCAGGCGATCTTCTTAAAAACGGCGAGAAAAAAGACGTTTACGTCTGCGGCGCGAACGGAATATACGGACCTATGTGGGCTCCGGAAATGTATAAAATAGGCGATAAATGGTATATTTATACAAGTTGCCGCGAAAAATGGGACGACAATATGTTTGCCGAAAAAAAGCAGATTCTTATTCTTAAATCTAAAACGGAAGATCCTTTCGACGGGTTTGAATTCGGCTCCATGCCCGACGGCGACGTTTTTGCCATTGACCCGACTGTGTTTTTTATCGACGGAAAACAGTACATATGTTATTCGGAAGTCGCAAAAGACGGCGTGCAGATTCTGACCGTGCGAGAAATGAAAAATCCCTTGTGTTATACGGAAAAATGTGCAGAAATATCACGCCCCGAACTTGATTGGGAATTAGCCGAAGGGTACAGGGGTAACAACGCGATAAACGAAGGCGCGTTCTTTCTCGAACGCGGAAACCGTAAGTTCATAATCTATTCGGCAAACGGGTGCTGGTCGGACGATTACTGCCTTGGAGTACTCGAATATACGGGCGGCGAAGTGTGCGACGCGAAAAATTGGAAAAAACATTCCGAGCCGCTTTTCGTTAAAGGAAACGGCATTTTCGGCGTCGGGCATGCGTCTTTCTTCTATTCGCCCGATAATAGCGAAGTGTGGTGCGCGTATCACTGTCTGCTTAAATCAAATCCGCAACTTACAGAAACCGATCGTTCTGTGTTTTTGCAGAAAATCGATTTCGATAAAAACGATTATCCCGTTATGGGTTGCCCCGTTTGCGCCGGCGAAAAATTACCTTCTCCTTCGGGCGAACAATAAAAAGAATAAATAAAAACAGAACCGCGTAATAACTGAATCTTTGAAAAACAAAACGACCTGTAAACAGACAAAAGTCCGTCTATAGGTCGCTTTTTTGATGTTTCGGATAATATTTTGTAATCTGAGTATTTTAATAAGCCGCGCAAAATGCGTAACGTTAACAAACAGAGCGGAAACAAAAATTACCACTTTGCGGTAGCGTTGTGGAATTCTTTGCCGATAAACGCGACCTGTCTAAAATCTTCGGGGTTATTTTCGATAATGGCGTCTATATAAGTAGAAATCATATCGGCGGTGAATTTATAGCCAGCCGCGCTTAAGTGTCCGCCGAGATAATATTTGTTGCGGAACTCTTCGTCGTAAACGGGCGCGTACTTTCTTAAATCTATAACGTATAAAAATTCAAAATAGTCGGGCAGCGATCTTAAAAAATCGGTAAGACGGTCGTACCTGCTTTTCATGTCGGCAGATTCCGGGCTTTCGGTCGGGGGCGTGATTACGAAAATTCTTGCCTTTGGTTGTAAACGCCTGATATACTGAATAATGCGGACGTACCAGCCGACAAGCGAGTCTTTGTTGTTATCGGGGTTATCGAAATCCACGTCTGAAATACTGCCGAAGCCCAGCGAGTAGTGTTTATCGTTCGCGGGGTTCAAATCGTTAACGCCGAGCGCGATTGTGTACGCCTGACATTGATTTTCTCTTGTGTAAACGTGATTATAACCCACGTAGTCGTTGAACGTTTTGGCCGTCAGCCCCCCGCGTGAAAAATTGTAGCCCTTAAGCCCGCATTTGCGCGCTATAAACTGCCCCCACGAATATTCGTAATAATCGTGATATGTTTTGTTGCCGTTTTCGTCAGTGCCTTCGTGTTCGCCCGACGATAAACTGTCGCCTATAAAGCCGATTGTTCTGAAAATCGCGGTCATTCCGCCGTCTGTTTTAATGTTTTTTATAGGATTTTCGGTAAATTTTTTCATATTGCTCCTTTAATGGCGGGGTAATTACGCCGATTTTAATTTTTATATTCTGTCGAAAAGTTTTAAGAAACGAAAATTTCGCCGTTTGCATGCCGCTTTTCAAGTTTTTTCATTACGATGAGATAACTGACGGCAAAGAATATCGCGCCCCCCATCCAGGCGCAGGGGTTAGAGAAGCAAGCACCCGCAAAGCCGAAGTTTTCGGCAAGAATAACGGCTGCGAAAAATCGCATTACAAGTTCGGTAACGCCGCCGAATATAGTAAGCGCGCTGTAGCCCATACTTTGCAGACTCTGACGAAACGCCATAAGAATGAAAAGTACATAATAGAAACTCGACTGCGTAAGAATGTATCTGAATATTCTTTGATAAATTTCTTCGTCTGCGCCCTTAAGCAGTATACGCCCGAAAGGCACGCACAGCGGAACGATCGCAACGTATGCCACAAGCGAATATATCAAACCTACAAGCAGCGATGCGCGGCTGCCTTTTTTTATGCGGCCGAGATCGTTAGCCCCGAAATTCTGCCCCGTGTATACCGCCATCGTGTTCGACGCGCCCATAAGCAGAGAGTTGAAAACGTTGTCTATTTTACTGCCCGTCGATTGCGCTTTGGCGTAACCGCTGTCGCTTAGCGAATTGAACGCGCGTTGCTGAATCATCGTGCCGATAGCGGTTATAGTGAACTGAAAACCCATGGGGAGCCCTACGGCAAGGTGTTTCCAGGCAAATCTTGCGGAAAATTTGAAGTCTTCTTTTTTAAGGCGCAAAACGCGGTGTTTTTTAAGAATGATAATAAAGCCGATAAGGGCTGATATAGCCTGGCTTATAACTGTTGCCCAGCCCGCCCATGCTACGCTTAAATCGGTTATGAACAGCAGGCTGTCGAGCAACAGGTTGAGTGTCGCCGCTATGACGAGAATGATAAGCGGGGTGGTTCCGTCGCCGAGCGCGCGTAATATCTGCGCCGCAAGGTTATAAAACATTATAAACCCGAACCCGCCGAAAATCGCAGTTATGTACTGCACCGAATAATCGAAAAATTCGTCGTTGGTGTTCATAAGTTTAAGCAGTGTGGGTGCGAGTACGACCGTGCAGGCGGTAATTATAACCGATATAATTATCGTAAGCAAGATTGAAGCGGCAAAACTCTGCCGCATTTTTTCTTCGTTTTTCGCGCCGACGTACTGGCTTAATATTATTCCGAAGCCCGCCGCTATGCCCGAGCCGAACCCGAGTATTAAAAATGAGAGCGGTTCGGTGACGTTTAAGCCCGTTACCGCGTTTTCCCCGCGGGAGAGCGAAACGATAAGCGAGTCGCCGAGCGAGTAAAGGTTCTGCAACATCAGCCCGAATGCGAGCGGAATAGAAAACAGAAGTATTTTTTTGAATGGCAACCCTGTGGTCATGTCTACTGTTTTTTTCATAGTGTTTATCGCGTTAAGTAAAAAAATTATTGTCGATAAGTTATTTATGAGCGGCGGGTTGCGTAGGCGTTTTGTTTTGCCGCATGCGCGCCGTTTAATATCTTTATAAGACGATATAATTATATTTATCGCGCGGGCGAGTTGCAAATGTTTTTCGGCGTAATTCAAATATTGCAATGTATATTTTTATTTGCCGTTGGGCATAATCGATTTACCTGACGGGGGAGCGCGATGAATCTTAAAAAATACGGCGAACTTAAAACAAAAAATATAATTTTTTCGGTAATGCTTATAGCCGTTTTTGTGCTGCTTGTAACGGCATATCTGTTTACGAACAACGTCTATCCTGATTTTGTTTACGGCAAGACGGCGTATGCGTTCGGAAGTCGTTCGAGCAATGCGACCTTTCTTTTCGAAGATGACGTTTACCCCGACGATATCTTTCTTTTTTATAAGGCGAAAAGCACGTTTATATCTGAAAATTCAAAAGACTATGAAAAAGTTCTGCCTTATATAGAACAGTTAAAAACGCAACTTTGCTTAAAAGAAGTAATGCGCGAACGGGCGGAAACCGAAGCGGGGGTTGTCGAAAACGTTTATTATTACTCCGACAAACTGCCGTTTTATCAGATTATATATACGTCCGACGAAAAAGCGTTTTTCTGCGACGCGGTGAAAGTTAATCTGCACGTTGCGTATACCGATAACGGAATAAGTATAGGTTGCCCGTTTATTTATTGCGGATATTGAGCTGGTAATTGCGTTATATGCTGGGTATTGAATGCTAATATATGCTGTGGCAGCAATAAAAAATTGCGAATTTTTGATTTAATTTAAGATAAGCGGTATAAAAAACAATTTTTCCGTCAATAATTCGCGGTACATAGGAGGTTCAATATGGAATCAAAAGGTAAAAAACAGTCTTTTTTCATTAAGAATATTTACTACTTCGTTATAGCGTTCATACTTCTTGCCGCTATAGCGGTTACGGTTGCTCTCGTTCTGACCGACAACAACGGAACAATCGGCACTATTCAGAATTCGGGCGACGTCGTTAAAAAACCCGATGACGATTCGTCCAATATCGATTCGGGAAAGCCCGACGATAAACCTACCGATCCCGACGACGGAAAGGGCAGTACCGGCGACGAAGACACCAAGCCTACCGTAAAAATCTCTTTCGTTATGCCTGTTGACGGCGCGACCGTTCTTACCGAATATACGGCGACTTCGGTGGTGTTCAACAAGACGCTCAACGTGTATACGGGGCATATGGCAATCGATTTTGCCGCCGAAAAGGGCGCTGCGGTAAAGGCGGTTTACGCGGGTGTGGTAGAAAGCGTAGAAACGTCTTATCTTACCGGAACTACAATAATAATTTCGCACGGCAATAATCTGAAAACGGTCTACAATTCTATCGAAGCCGACGAATCTATGGTAGCGGGCGCAAAGGTTGAACAGGGGCAGACGATAGGCACCGTGTCCGACAACAACAAGCAGGAATATAAAGACGGTCCGCACCTGCATTTCGAAGTGCATGAAAACGGCAAAAAGATATCGCCTTATAAATATCTTGCCGTGCAGGATAAATAAATACAAATATTCTGTCGTACGGGGTTATCCTTTCGGCAAAAATGCGAAAATGCTAATTGCAAGGGCGCAAAAAATTAAAATTGTCTTTTTGCGCTCTTTGCGGTTGATTTATGCCGGGCATTTGGGTATAATTATACAAAAAAGCGGGGAAGTTTAAGCCCTCAAGGAAATAACGTTATGCCTTTATTCGAGTATAAATGCTCCGATTGTAACAAAGAAATAGAAGAGTTTGTTAAAAGTTTTGACCAGATTGTAAAATGCCCCGTTTGCGGCAAGCCGATGGAACGCGTTTACAGCGGTAAAATTTATTCGTCAACAGGCAAAAAGTCGTGCGGTTGCACGGGCGACTGCAAGCACTGCAGCGGCTGTAAATAAAACAGCCGATAATCGACCTATAGGCTGATATTTCAGAATAAAAAAGCGTGGAGCCGTTAAAGGAACCACGTTTTTTGCTTATGGAAATCTTATATAATCTGCTGGTTGCAATCGCAAGTTTTTGAAGTTGTTTCGCTGATATCTATTGGTAAAAAAGTCAATCTTATACCATGCCGCCATTTGTTAAAGAAAATGGGGCGGCGATGTAAATGTGTATGCGGCAAAGTAAAAATATCTTGCACCAATATTAAAAGTTTTACGCTAATATAAGGGGCTTAAATCTTATACTTATCTTCAATTCTGTAGTCCAAGCCGTGAAATTTTGCGTCTTTCCTACTTTGCAGAATTTCCAATGTTTCTGCATAAGCAGTTTTTTCGTAGTGGGGTTGGACTTCGTTTTCGACATATTACGACAAATTGTTACACAAATCTACATATTGCGGCAAAAAGTATGGTATTGAGCGACAAATATATCGGAAAAAAGTTTGAGAAATATATATTTTTTTGTAGGATATTGTTTTCTTTTTTGATAATATGTGATATAATGTTTTCGAATATTTGTTAAAAAAGGAGATTGATGGTAAATTATGTCAGCAACAGTTATTGTTTTGCAAGGCAGTGAAGACGATTCCGATCGATGTAAAGAAGGATTGTCTGGTAGTTTCGACGTAGTTATGTCTACTTCAGACTACTCAAGGGGATTAGCGGAGATTGAAAGAGTAAAACCCGATTATGTAATTACTCCTTTAATTCTTCCGGGTGAGAAAGTCGACGGTATCGGCGTTGTTAAAAAGGTGAAAGAACTATCCGAAAAGACTAAGTGTATTGTAGCGGATAGAGTAAGGTCTCCCGAATTGATTTCGCTAATACTAAGAACGGGAGCAAGTCTTTTTGTAGAAAGACCGATTAACTTTGTTGCTCTTAAAGAAAGTCTTTCAAAACACAACGACAGTTATTCACTGCGCAGTAAAGTTATCTATGCAGTAGATTCCGATAAGGGGACGGAGAAAGACAGAGATAACGACCTTGCAAAAGAAAATGCTAATTTCGAGAATGAAAAAGAACTTGATCTTGTAATAGGCAGGTTGTTTGTAGGTTTGGGGATATCGCCGCATATCAAAGGATTCAACTATCTTCGAAGTGCAATTATAATGCTGATAAAAGAACTGGGCTTGATAAATGCGGTAACAAAGGAATTATATCCGAGAATAGGCAAAAAGTACGACACGACGGCAAGCAAGGTTGAACGCGCTATACGTCACGCAATAGAAGTAGCATGGAGCAGGGGAAGGATGTCTGTGTTTAACGAAATGTTGGGTGTAGAAGCATTCACGGCTAACGAAAAGCCGACCAATTCCGAGTTTATGGCGCTGATCGCCGACAGGCTTATGTTGCAAAACTATATACTTTACTGATAAAGGTTTGCCGCAACAACAAAAATCATATCAACAAAATGCTTCAGCAAATAATTATTACTGTATCATAAAAAATCAAAACAAAAAAGCGTGGAACCTTTAACGGCACCACGTTTTTTACTTATGCGATTAAATAGTAGAATAGCTTAGCTTGTAAAATTCGGCGTGCTATAGCTGATAAACAACTTATAGCCAACATTTTTAACGGTTGTGCTTGCAAAAAACTGTTGTTTCTGTTAAACTATATGTGGCGTGAATGTCGATGGTTATCGAAGGATATTGAATTATTTATGGGTGTAGAAAGTTTTTACATAAAAATAGAACGTCGCTTAACAGAAAGTATAGAAGAACTGTTGAAAAGTTATAATCAATGTTTCGATTATTCTTGCGAAAACGATTATTTTTGTATTGAAGGCACGCTAATCAATTTTTTTCCTGCGACGGAGATAATTTATAACGTTTTGAGCGAGATAAAAGAGAGTCCCTTTTTTATTGTTTCACTCGGGAATAGGGTTTGTTTCGATTTTGAAACGTATATAGATTTTTTTAGTTGGATGTACAACATCTGGAAAGATAAAATTCACTGCTTAGATAAGGAGTGGGGCGCGTTTATGGTAAAACCGTCGGAGTATTATAAGGCGCATCGGGTTCTTAAAAAGTATTATAAGAAATTTGCTAAAGAGTAATCTGTAAGTCGTTTTATATTATGGCAGCTTTCGCAAACAAAGTTTATAGTTTGCTTACAAATATTTTTATTAAGGAAAGCGTGGTTTTGGAGCTTAAGTTAATACACTTGCTTTACATAATCTGCATATTATGTATTTATTGTAATTTATTCACGACGCGGAATATGAGTGAACGTTTCAATAAAGGCGTAATAATCCATAATCCTAAATGGAAAAAACTGCTTTGGATGCGGAAGGCGGATGATTTTATTTCTTATGTATCAATTATTTTTCTTATCATATCATACTTTACTTTAATAAGCGCCGTTGCTTGTTTTGCAGTGTGTCTGTTTGTATCTGATCTTGCGGCAAAATGGATAACTTTGGTTTTAGCAGGCGTAATTTTTAATGTGAGAATTGTATGGAAACTAAATTTGTGAATAATTTTTTAATAAGACAAAAGCAAGAGCGGATTTTATTTGAGTTTCAAAAGAAAAGAAGTCGTGCAATAGATCGATTTTCCCACGATGTAAAAGTCCTACTTAATTCAAAGAAAATTCTTTTATCTGGAGAACATTTACGAATAGATGATATAGTGAAAGCATTGCAGGATTATAATATTTCGTTACGAACTATGGTTTGTATAATTTCAGGAAACGAAACTCTTGACAATAAAATTATAAGTTTGCAAGAAGCTATTAAATTTTTCTTTAATGATTATTTGCAAATGGTTATCACTGACGGAGAACATTTTGCCTTAATAAAAGAAGAAACATCTGGGAGTTATTCGCAAAAATACGTTTTAATTAACAATGGAATAAATAAATGAAAACGTCAAAATTTTTTCGATTTACTATTGCAGGGGATAAATTGAATATTGCCGAATTAAAAGAAAAAATTCCTTTAGATAGTAGCGTTTATTATAAAGATATTCCTATCGAAAAGGAATTAGGCGCTAAAAGAATATTCATCGCTCAAAACACAAACAGATGGGTATATTCCGACGAAGCGATCGACTGTTCAAAACCTGAAACGTTTCTTACAAAAAATCTTTTAGTGCTTAAAAAGCATTTACCGATTTTAAGAACGATTATTCCGTATTATGAATGCCGGATAGATTTGATTATATATTCCGGTGATAAGACCGATATATGCTTGAACTCAAAGCAAATGAAAATCTTAAATGATTTAGACGTTAATTTTTATATTTCTTTTTGCTGAATCTGGCGGAAAGACTATTGATAAACTCTTGTTTAATGTTTGAAGATGAAGTTAAATAGGGCGGCGCAAAGTCGAAAGTGAGCAAACTTGCCGCCTTACAAATTTTCGATAAAAAGAATAAATCCGAACCAATCTCTTGTAACTACTAAAGACCGGTTCGGATTATTTTCGTCTGGTGGACCATCGGGGGCTCGAACCCCGGACACCCTGATTAAGAGTCAGGTGCTCTACCAACTGAGCTAATGGTCCG
>CAKQXZ010000001.1 GCA_934292955.1 uncultured Clostridia bacterium | reverse complement strand
CTTCCTTATCAGGTCAACAAGCAGAAACTTATCGAATATATTGCCGATCTCGTCAAGCAGAAACGTATCGACGGCATTTCGGATATCAACGACGAGTCCGACAGACACGGTATGCGTATCGTTATCGACGTCAAAAAGGACGCGAACCCGCAAGTCGTGCTTAACACTCTGTATAAACACACCGATCTTCAGAAGAGCGACGGCATAATTCTCCTTGCCCTTTTAGACGGAGAACCCAAGGTAATGAATCTCAAACAGATTCTCGAAGCCTACGTTGCCCACCAGATCGACGTTGTTACCCGCAGCGTAAAATACGACCTTGCAAAAACAGAAGAGCGCGAACATATCGTCAAGGGACTTGTTATCGCGCTTGCCAATATCGACGAAGTCATCGCGATTATCAAAAAATCGCGTGACAGACAGGAAGCGCAGGCAAATCTTATTGCCGCTTTCGAACTTGACGAAAAGCAGGCTAACGCCATACTCGATATGCGTTTGCAAAGACTTACTTCGCTCGAAGTCGAAAAACTTAAAGAAGAGCTCGTCGCGCTCGACGCACAAATGGCAGATCTTCGCGATATTCTCGAAAAGCCCGAAAGAGTGCGCGCCATTATCAAAAACGATCTTATCGCTCTGCGCGAAAAATATCCTACGCCCAGAAAGACCGAACTTTCCTACGACGAAAGCGAAATCGACCTTGCGGATCTTGTCAAGAAAGAAGACGTCGTTATTTCTATCACGCACTTCGGCTACGTCAAGCGTATATCTCTCGAAGAGTACAGGTCGCAACGTCGCGGTGGCAGGGGCGTTACCGCGCACAAGCCTAAGGAAGAAGATTTTGTCGAAGACATGTTTGTTTCTTCCACGCACGACAGACTACTGTTCTTCACCAACTTCGGTAAAGTGTATCGCCTGATGGGCTACGAAATTCCCGAAGCAATGAAAGCGGCGCGCGGCAGAGCCATTGTAAACCTGCTGCAACTCGAACCGGGGGAACACCCGTCCGCTATTATTCCGCTTAACGAAACGACCGTTCAGACCGAACCCGGCGACGAAGACGGTGTAACAGAAACCACCTCAACTGACGAAACAGGCGAAGAAAACGTAGTTTCCGAAAACGGCTACATCGTGCTTGCGACCAAGCGCGGACTTATTAAAAAGACTGCCGTTTCCGAATTCGATAATATCCGTAAAACGGGTAAAATCGCAATCAATCTCAACGACGGCGACGAACTTATTTCCGTTCAGGTAAGTACCGGCAACGACGAAATTCTCGTCGCTTCGCACGAAGGTAAGTGTATCAGATTCTCCGAAACGGACGTCCGCGCAATGGGCAGAGATACCATGGGTGTTAAAGCGATGCAGATATCCGAAGACGATTCGGTTGTCGATATGACGGTCGTTAAAGACGGCTACGACGTCCTTACGCTCAGCGAACACGGCTTCGGTAAACGTTCCGATATAGAAGACTACAGACTGCAGTCGCGCGGCGGTAAGGGTATAAAGGCGGGCGTATTCAACGAAAAGACGGGCAACCTTGCTTGTCTGAAACTCGTTAAAGAAGACGAAGACATTATGATTATAGCCGATAACGGCATAATTATCCGTACCGCGGCAACCGGTATTTCCAAGATCGGCAGAGATACCAAGGGTGTTACCGTAATGAAACTCGGCGACTCAATCGTTAAGTCGGTGGCGGTCGTTCCCCACTCCGAAGAACAACCCGAAGACGAAGAAGGCGCGGAAAATACCGAAAACGCCGAAAATGTTGAAGGTGCCGAAGTTCAGCCGACCGAAACTATCGAAACGAGTGAAAACGCGGTTGAAGAAAATAACGAAAACGAAGAATAAACCGTAACAAAACAATTTAAGAACAACATAAAACACCTTCCGAATCATTCTTCCGGAAGGTGTTTTTATATTGTCGAATATATCGATAATCGACTTATAGACGGATTTTTATCCTGTTTACGGATCTTTTTTATAATCTTTTTACGGGCGGTAAAGGTTAAGTTTTCCTTTTTCTATATGTACGTCGAAGTTAATGTTATCGTAAATTTCGCCGTCTATCTCGACCGAAATAGGGTGGTCGAATATAGCTTTTACATGGTCTTGATGAACGAAGTCCGTAAACGGTTGATCGAGGATTTTGCCTTTCATGAGTTTTATAAGATATTTGGGAATGGAAACTTTTTTCATTCGATTAACGACAACAAAGTCCATCTTGTTATCGTCTACGGCAGCTTCGGGGCACATAGGTATGCCGCCGCCGAACATTTTGCCGTTTCCGCAGCATACTATAAGCGCGCTGCGTTCTCTTTCGGGATCGTCCTCGAGTCTGAAATCGTAAAATTTGAATTTCATAAGACTGATGAGCAGCGAAACGAAATATTTCAGTTTGCCTTTAAGAATTTTGCTTCTTTCGCATCGTTGAAGAATTTCAACGTCTATTCCCGTGCCGATAATGTTGATTCCGCGTATGCCGTCGCAAACAAGAAAGTCTGTAGGTTTTGCAACTCCGTTAATTATAAGATCGAGTGCTTTTTTTGTGCAGAGCGGGATTTTCGCGCTTTCTATAAAGTCGTTTCCGCTCCCGCATGGTATAATTCCGAAATTAACCGATAAGTCGTCAAGTCCGTTAAGAACTTCGTTTATGGTACCGTCACCGCCGACCGCGACTATATCGGTCGCGCCGTTTTTGCATAACTCTTTGGCTATCTCTATTGCGTGTTTTGGTTTTGCGGTATGATGAAAGCGATAATCGATATTCTTCGCGTTAAGAATTTCGGCTATCGTTTTTTTTGTGCGGGCGGTTCTTCTGTTGCCCGCTTTTTCGTTTATGATAAAATCGATCATCGCGTTTCTCCGTTGCTATAAATACAACTTTTCGACACTTTTCAAACTCAACTTCTTCAATACGTCGGAAATCATTATATCATTTCCGCAGATAAAAATCAACGAATTTATATACTTTTTGGCAAATAGTAAAATTTGCACGGCTTGTTTTTGCTTATCCGAAAGTAGCGATAATCGACTTATAGCCCCGTTTTTCACAAAATTATTCACATTTTACGTCCATTTTTCACCTATAATTGCAGCTTGGTTTTACGTTATGTTTTTATCTCCTTTACTATTCCGGGTGCGTCTGAATGAATGTTGAATGAATTAGCCGAAAACTTAGTCGCCGACCCGCTCGGTTCAAGCTGCGACCTGCCGCTTGAACCGCAATAAGGCGAAAACTGTTATTTTTTCTTGTTTTTTTTGTGAAAATATTGAAAAATTTATTATATCGGTAAGTTTTTTTCACGGTAAACATTGACAGTTGATTTTATAAATAATATAATAAACGTGTTCCTAAAAGTGCTGCGGATTAAAGCCGTCTGTGCGAAAGACGAAAAATGTGTCTGCGGCGAAAGTAAAAGGAGATAGCAGAATGGGAAACTTACTGAGAAGAGTACTGGCATTCGTACTTGGAGTGGTGTTCACGATCTCGGCGGCAAGCGCATCTGTCGTCGGCGGCGCGTATTGGGCGTATAAGAACATCAAACCCGTCGGAATAGCATCCGACGATCCCGGGTTGGGGGATCTGCGCGATCAGTCGATCGAAGACCTGATGTTCTTGTTGAACGGCGCGCTTAACGACCCCGACAAGTATACTCTCGCAAGATTAGAGTCGGAATACGGCTTGGATCTCGAGAAGATACTTAAAAATCTGGGTATCGAAGACGTTAACAAGAACAGCAAAGACTGGCAGGCGTTAACGGCTATTTCGTTATTCAGCATAAAAGACGGTATACCCGCCTTGCTCGGCGAAGTCAAACTCCGCGCGTTGTATAACTTCATTCCGTCGCTCACGGGCAAACGCCTTAAAGACGTATTGTCTCCCGAAGCGCAGGAAAAATTGGGCGACTACACGCTGATGGAACTCTTCGAAAGCGACGAAACGACCAAAGAAACCGGTCTTTTCAAAGCCATTAAAAATATTAAACTCGGCGCCGTTCTTCCCGAGTATTTCGATTGCGAATACAACGAAGAAACGCACGAGTTCGATTACACGTTGTCCGAAAGCGAAGAAGCGCAGAAAATTCCCGCGCTCGGCGTATTCGGTAACGTGTCTTTAGGCGTAATCAGCAATGCCGTAAGCGGCGGCGATATCATGGACGAACTGATGGAAGGCGGTCTTTCTTCGATATCGCAGATGCCCCTTGAAGACATTCTGACCGCAATCGCAAAAACCGTTTCGCCCGAAATAGGCGAAAAGGTTTCGTCTTACGCGAAATTCCTTAACGGCGCCCGTCTTTGCGATCTGTTCAGAAAGAATAAAGAAGGCAAATACGAATTTTACTACATCGGCGTACTCGGCGACGTAAAGATCGGTTATCTCTTCGGTCTTAACGACGACGATAACGACGGTATCTGGGTAGACGGAGAAGGCAAGCCCGCAAAAGATTTACTGCAGGTAGCTGCAAATCTCAAACTCGGCACCGTGTTCGAAAATAAGGGCGCGCTTGCTACCGTCCGCGAACTTTTAGGCGACGTTACTGTCGGAATGGTTCTCGATATGGCAGGCGTAGAAGAAGGTTCTATTCCCCCGCTCGACGGTATCAGGGGCTTGCAGGTAAGCGAACTCCTTAAGAGCCAGGGCGATCAGTTCGACGCCAATGCTTTCGTAAAAGATCTCGTTACCAATCTGTCCGACTCTCTCGGCGACAGAACGCTCGGCGAACTTATCTTCAAAGAAGGCGAACAACCCGAAAACGCCAACGCTATAGTCAAAGCGTTGTTCGATCTTAAAATTTCCGACTTCGTACGCGAAGAATATTCGCTCGAAGCGTTTATCGCCACGTTCCGCGATGCCCTTGGGAACGTTGCTGTCGGCGATATACTCGGAACCGAAAAGAACCCCGACGGCACATGGAAGACCGACGATAAGGTTCTCGGTTTAATTCTCGATTTCTCATTCGATAACATATTCGACGTAATTCAGTCCGACTATTCCGCAAAGGAAGTGATAAACGCACTCTTACCCGAAATAACGCTCGGCGGCGTCGTCGTTGCTTTCACGGGCTTTGTTCTCGACGAAGAGAACGGCAGATTCTATAAAGAACAGAACGGCGAAAAGAGATATCTCTCGGTCGAGCTTTCCGAATTCTTCGATAATAAACTTTCCGATATGGCGGGCGGCTTGCTCGATAAGAACGATCCGTTCGATACATACGCCGAACTCGAAAAACCGATGGTCGGCGATATAATGGATTTCATTCTCGACTGGACGGGCGAAAGCGCATCCGAACTTGAATACATACTCGTTGACGGCGACGGTAGTTACGTTTGGGAAAACAATCCCCGCGGAGCCGCTTCCGACTTCCTTTCCACTTCGATCGCGGCGATAGCCAAAGACGTTTACGGCGGCGGCAAAGAAATGCTCGGCAAAGACGTAGGTTACTATGTCGACCTTGTGGGGGCCGTTGCGAGATTCACCGCAAAGAAAGGCGGTTATACCGGCGATATCGACGCTATAACCGAAGCGGTAGAAGATCTGATGCACAATCTGTTCAGCGGCCCGCTTAATGACGTTAAAGTCAACGGCAGCGACGTCACCGTCGAAAACATTGCGGAAACCGCAGGCGAAGTCGTCGGCATAATTCTTCCGAACAACAAATCGGCAATAGATAAAACGGTTGCACTCGTAAACGACCTGTTGTCGGGTACGGTTGCGGGCTTCGGTTTCAACCAGAACACCAAAGTTTACGCGCTTATAAACGACATAACCGAACTTGTTAACGAATTTATCGGCGAAGGCAAGGCTAAAGACATAATCAATGCCGCGATGAACGATATCGCCGAACTTTACGGCGAAGGCAGACTCGGCGAATTCGTCGACGCGTCGAAGGCAATCGAAATTCACGGCATTATCGACGCGGTAGTCGACGTTATAACCACCGCGACCGATAAACAGCACGAACTTATCGGCAAAATAGCGGAACTGCTTAAAGACGCCGTTTCGGGCACTATCGGCACCGTCGGTTTCAACCAGAATACGACCGTAGCCGCGCTCCTTAACGATATAACCGCGCTCGTAAACGAATTTATGGGCGACGGCAAGGCTAAAGACATAATCAATGCCGCGATGAACGATATCGCCGAACTTTACGGCGACGGTAAACTCGGCGAATTCGTCGACGCAACCAAAGCGATTAAGATCGACGGCATAGTAGACGCGGTAGTCGACGTTATAACCACCGCGACCGATAAAAAGGCAGACCTTATAGCAAGCATAGCCGAACTCGTAAAAGATACCGTTTCGGGTACCGTCGGCAGCGTAGGTCTTAACCAGAACACCCTTATTTCCACTCTTGCGACAGACCTTAACAATCTCGTAAACGAAATTTTAAGCGACGGCAAGGCTAAAGACGTAATCAACACCGTACTTGAAGAAATCGCCGCTCTCTATGCGGGCGAAGACAAGAAGATGGGCGCGTTCGTCGAGGCAAGCAAGGCTATCGAAGTTAAGAAACTTATCGGCTCGTTTGAAAAGGTATTCTCTTACTTCCCGTCGGCTGCTTCCGTAACGGACAGAATAATCGCCCTTTCCAACGCAGCTCTCGACGGTACGATCGGCGACCTTAAGTTCGACTTCAACGCACTCGTAAAAGAAGCGACCACGACCGAACTCATTATCGGCGGCTCGATCGCCGCGGTAACAGGCACGCTGCTTTATATCTTTGCTAACGATACGTTGCTTACCGTTATCGAAAAGACGCTCGGACCCGATTACACGGTCGGCAAACTTATCGCCGAACCGATGGGCTATACTTTAAGCGACGGCAAGTATCTCTTCGAAGATGAAGAAAACGCTCTTGCGTCCGTTCTCTTCGAACAGACGGTTTACGACATTGCAAACGACGAATTCGATTTCAAGGGAATGTTCTACGACTACCTGATGATCGATGATATCGCAATGATTGCAAAAGCAGTCGTTACCAAATATGCTAAAAACGATATCGGCGCAACCGTCAACGACGGACTTGACGGCATAGCGGATATATATAATGAAACTCATGTGACGAAAATCGGCGACGCTACTATGTCGGCTAAAATCTACGACGTCGTAGGTACCGTAGGCAAAGTCGTTGCGGGTATAATCGGCACCAAGAGCGAATCGAACAAAACTCTCGTTCTTGAAATAACCGAACTCGTTCAGGATCTGTTCTCGGGCGAAATCGGCGACTTCGGGTTTAACCAGAATACAAAGATAACCGCGCTCATAAACGATATCAAATCGATAATCGACAGTAAGAAGAGCAGTGCGGAAATAGACGAACTCTTCGCCGCGATCGACGGATTGTACGGTAAAGAAGAAGTTCTCGGTAATATGGGACCCGCAACCAAGAACGTTTACGTTGCGGACATAATAACCGTTTTCGAAGCCGTTCTTAAACTTGCGGTCAAGAAACAGAAAGACGTAATTGCCGCAAGCGGCGAACTTGCAAGAGATCTTATATCCGGCACGGTAAGCGAATGCGGTCTTAACGCGAACACTCCTATATCCGTTCTTCTTATCGACGTAAAAGCGATAACCGATCTTGCTATCTCTTCCGAAAAAGTTAAAAACGCGGTAGGCGTTGCTCTTTCGGGTCTTGCCGAAAATTACGCTCAGGCAGACGAAGGACTTCTCGGTAATTTCGTAAACGCAAGCAAACAACTGGATATAAACGGTATCGTAACGACGGCCAAGAACGTTGTCGCCGCGGTATCTTCGAACAGCGAAGAAAAAGCCGCTCAGGTTGAAAAACTTATAAACGACATGTTCTCGGGCGAAATCGGCGAATTCGGTTTTAACCAGAATACTAAAGTCGCCACTATAATCGACGATATCAAATCGCTCATAGGCAGCAGAAACGAAACGGTCAACGCCGCGTTCGCAAACGTTGAAGAACTCTATAAAGACGTACTGTTCGGTTCTTTCGTAAAAGAAACGCTCGAACTTAACGTCGACGACGTTATCGACTGCGCCGCAGGCATTACCGGAACGGTAAAAGAAATCGGCAAAGAACGCAGCGATAATATCGGCGCGCTCCTTAAAGAACTCGTCGAAGGTAAGGTCAATAAGCCCATATTCAACGATCTGGCAGCCGTAAACGACCTTGCTGCGGAACTCGACGCAATCGTCGGAACGTTCAACTTCAACGGCAAGAATATAGTAAGCGTTGCAATCACCGGGTTCGGAACGCTTTACGAAAACGTAACTATTCACGATTTCGTAAAAGCAAGCAAAGAACTTACCGTTGCCGCCGTTGTAAATTACGCCGAAAAAGTCGCCGTCGAAATTCTTAAAGATAACGATAAAGGCAAAGATATAACCGAAAAGGTTGCCGCCGTATTAAGAACGGCAATCGCGGGAACTATCGTTAAGCCGGAACTCAATAAAGAATCGCAGACGAGCGACGTATTCACTTGCGTAAAAGCGTTGACCGATATTTTCTATCAGAACAACGTTACCGACACCGTTTACGCCGAACTCAAAAATTTATATAAGGATAAGATTATCTACAACATAGTAGAAGACAGTAAGAATCTTAATGTCGACAGCGTAATCATTTCCTTTACCAATATAGTAGTATCGACCAAGGTAATCGAAAAGGAACAGGCGGAAGCGATTATGGTTCTCGCAATCGAACTTTTCGATCAGACTCTCGCTACGGTTATCTTCAACGACGAAGCGCTCGTTAACATAGTGGCGCAGGAAGTCGTGGACATCGTCAACGCGTTCAAACTCGCCGAAATTCCTACCGCTATCATCAATGAAATAGTAAACGGCATAGGCGACCTGTATAACGGCGTCGCGCTCCGTCGCTTCGTTGAAGAAACCAAGAATCTCGAAGTCGACGCGATCGTCGATTATGTAGAAGAAGTAACGCTCGTAATTTTGGGCGAAAGAGAAAGCAAGCAGTCCGCAAGAAAGGGCAGAATAACCCCGAAATCGGATGCCGGCAAGAAAGTATCGCTCTTTGCATCTCTGTTAAGGGATGTATTCGACGGCAAGATATCGGCCCCCGCGCTCGACGATAAGACCATGTTCGACGATGTAATCGCCGACGTTCAGGCAATTACCGATTCATTCAACTTAAAGCACGACGTACTCACGACCGCATATGCAGAACTTAAAAAACTGTACGCCGACAAACAACTCGTTAAACTCGTAGCGTACACGCTCGATCTCGAATTCGACAGAGTAATAGATTCCGTAGGTACGGTAGTTAAGTCCGTAAAAGGCATTAAAGCTGAACAGGTCGACGCTATAGCAACTCTTGCAAAAGACATAGTTGACGGCAAGATCGGCTCGCCTAATGTTGACAACGACGTCATGATAGACGACGTAGTTACCGACGTTCAGGCAATCACCGATTCGTTCGGGTGGAAACACGACGTACTCACGACTACATACACAGAACTCAAGAAACTGTACGCCGACAAACAACTTGTTAAACTCATAGCATACACGCTCGATCTCGAAACCGACGACGTGGTAGTTTCCGTTGCCGAAATCGTAAAATCGACCAAGGCGATAAAGAACGAAAACCAGATCGAATACGCGAAAGACATCGTTACCTATATTATAAAAGGTAAACTTTCGGGTATAGCGATCGATACCGACGCACAGGTTTCCGAAATCGCGGTTAAAACGCAGAAATTCGTAGATACGTTTAATCTCGGCAAGGCAGCCGAACTTGTCGATTGCGTACTCGAAGAAACGGCAACGTTGTTCAACGGCGCGAAGTTGGCGTCGGCGGGTACGTTTGCAAAAGGAATTTATGTCGACGCGCTTATCGATTCGACCGCGAAGATAACCAAAGTCGCGTTCAAGTCTTTGGCAAACAAGGACTATTACGAAAAGGTCGATGCCGTAGCCGGTCTTGCAAAGGAACTTCTTACCGGCACGATCGTTAAAGCGGGTATATCCAAAGAAGCGGTAGTTTCCGACGTATCTACAAGAGCGTTCGATATTTATGAAATGTTCTTCGGCGGAAAGGCTCCCGCGCTCGAAAGCGTACTTAAAGAACTTTCCGAACAGATTAACGCTCTGTATCCGTCCGAAAGCAACACGTTCGGCACCTTTGTTGCCGACAGCAAGAAACTCGACGTTAACGCCGCCTTCGCAAGCGCAAGTAAGGTATTCGGTCACATTTCCGCTATCAAGAGCGTAACCGACAGAATTTTCCGCCTTGCAGACGTATCTATGAGCGGAACGTTCGGCGACCTTAAGTTCGACTTCAACGCGTTCGCGAAAGAAGCGACCACGACCGAACTTGTCGTAGTTGTTTCGGTTGTAGCGGTTACCGGTACCGTATTGTACTTTGCCGCTAACCCGACTCTCGTTTCCGTTACTACCTATATCTTCGGTAAAGATAAGAAACTCGGCACGCTTATAGCGACCGCCGCGGGCTATGAAGAAGTTGATGGCAAATATCTGTTCGAAGGCGAAGAAAACGCTCTTGCAAGCATGATATTCGACCTTACCGTACAGGACGTTCTGACCAAGGGCTTCGACTTCAAGGGCGCGCTTTACGACTATCTGACGATAGACGATATCGCATTGTTTGCAAAAGCGGTAGAAAGCAAATATGTACCCGACGGCAAAGCCAAAAATATCGTAAACGCATCGCTCGACGCTGTAGCCGATATTTATGACGGCGCACATGTAAAAGATATAGTAGACGCGACCAAGCAAGCTGCAATCGCCGATATAACGGCTGCCGCAGTCGATATTACCAATGCCGCAACCGACAATAAGCGCAACGATATGCTCGTCGCGTTGAAGACGTTTGTAGACGGCATAATCAAAGGCACTCTCGGCAAACCCGAAATCGACAAGACTATAAAGACAAGCGAATTTGTCGAAAACATTCAGGCAATAACCGATTCGTTCGACTTCGAATATGAAATTCTTACCGCGGTATACACCGAAATTAAAGGTCTGTACGACGGTAAACTCCTTGCCGATATCGGTAAAGACACGCTCGCGCTCGATATCGACGACGTTGTAATTTCCGTATCGACCGTAGTCGAATTGATAAAAGACATTTCCGTAACCAAAATAGACGCTTTAACCGATATCGTAACCTACGTTCTTACCGGCAAGCTGAGCAAAGTCCAGTTTGCGGGCGAAGCGGAAATTTCGGTAATCGTAGTTAAAACTCAGACTTTCGTAGATCTCTTCGATCTTAAGAAAGCACAGGCAACCGTAGACAGCGTATTCGAACAAACCGCAATCGTATTCGGCGGCGCGACCTTACGCAACGCGAAAGATACCGTACCCGCTATCGAAGTTGACTCGGTAATCGGCGCGGTTGCGGAAGTAACGAAAGTAGCGTTCGAAAGTCTTGCAGAAAAGAAATATTACAAGAAGATAGACGCTATCTCCGCACTTGCTCGGTTGCTTGTAAAAGGCACCGTAAGCAAGCCCGGATTTGACGAAAACGTAACCGTATCCGCAACACTCGGCGCGGTTAAGAATTTCACCGATCTGCTTTACACTAACAATATAATAGAAAGCGCATACACCGAAGTAATCAAACTTTACGACGGCGACGAAAACTATCTTAAGAATATAGGCAAGATTACGCTCGAACTCAACATGAGCGACATAGTCGTCGGCGCGGCAAACGTAATCGAAAATATCGATAAAGTTACGACCGAACAGGTGACCGCAATCGAAACTCTGTTACTCGAAACGGTAAGCGGCAAGGTTAAAGAAGTTAAGTTTAACGACACCGCAAAGGTAAGCGACGTAGCAAACGAAGTAAACGATATAGTCGTATCGTTCAAGCCGAACGAAAAAGCAGAAAAGATCGTTTCGTCGGTACTCGCAGGCTTGGGTAAACTTTACAGCGGCGTAACGCTTAACCAATTTGCTGCAGAAACCAAGAACCGCGAAATCGATAACGTAATCACTTATGTTGCAGACGTAACGGACACCGTGGTCGAAGTACTCGGCAAAGATTATACTAAACATATCGACGCGGCAGTAGAAGTTGCAAACTATGTTCTCACGGGGACCGTAACAAGCGTTAAGTTTGCCGGCGAAGCGGAAATCTCCGAAATCATCGCCAAAACGCAGGTTCTTGTAGATACGTTCGATCTTAAGAAAGCACAGGCAACCATAGACAGCGTACTTGAACAGAGTGCGGTAGTATTCGACGGCGCGACCTTACGCAACGCGAAAGATACCGTACCCGCTATCGAAGTTGACTCGGTAATCGGCGCGGTTGCGGAAGTAACGAAAGTAGCGTTCGAAAGTCTTGCGGGTAAGAGATATTATCAGAAGATAGACGCTGTTGCGGACCTTGCGAAATCCGTCCTTGCGGGAACGGTATCCAAACCGGGTATATCCAACCAGGCTGTGGTCTCCGAAGTCGCGGACAACGCTTACAACGTATACAATATGTTCGTAGGCAATAAAGTTCCCGTACTCGGAAACGTACTTAAAGAACTTGCCGATCAGGTCGGCGAGTTGTATCCGTCGAACGAAAACACCTTCAAGACCTTCGTGTCCGACAGTAAGAATCTCGACGTTAAAGACGTAATAACGGCTGCAAACACGGTACTCGGTCATATCGATCAGACGAAGAAAGTTACCGACAGATTGGCGGTACTTGCGAACGTTTCGCTCAGCGGAACGATCAAGTCGGTTAAATTCGACTTTGATGGTTTTGTTAAAGAAGCCAAGTGGTACGAACTCGCCGTAGTCGGCGGCGTAACCGCGGCAGCAGGCACGGTAATGTACTTCGTCGCTAACCCGACGTTGGTATCCATAGCAGATCGTATTTTCAAAGATAAGACGATAGGCGAAGTTGCCGCAACCTATGCCGGTTATGAAAAGGTCGAAGACAAATATCTGTTCGACGGCGAAGAAAACGCTCTTGCGACCACGATATTCGAACTTACCGTTAAGGAAGTTCTGACCAAGGGCTTCGACTTCAAAGGCACGTTCAAAGACAAACTGTTTATCGACGATATCGCAATGATCGCAAAAGCGGTAGAAAGCAAGTATGCACCCGAAAAGGCTAAGAAGATTGCGGGTCTTGCTCTCGATTCTGTCGCTAAACTTTACGATGAAACTCTTGTTAAAGACATAGCGTCCGCAACAAAGGGTATGGAACTTTATAAACTCTTCTCGGTTGCGGCTAACGCAGTTAACGTAATGACCGATCGCAAGTACGACGGTTACGTCGCGGCGACTGAAAAACTGCTCGACGACGTATTCTTCGGAACGCTCACCAAGTGCGGTATCAACGATACTCTCTGGGTATCCGATATCGTCAAGGACGTTAACCTTATAGTCGGCACCGATAAAGAAAATATCAACGCAATATTCAACGCGGTTGCAAACGCTTACGACAAGACCCCGATCAGGGAATTCGTATCCGCAACCAAGGCGCTCGAAATCTGCAACGTAATCTCCGTTGCTACGACTGTTGTAAACGAACTTACAAATAACAAGTACGATAACTATGTATCCGCGGCAGACAAACTGCTTAACGACATAGTAATCGGCACCGTATCCAAGTTCGGCATCAACGGCACGACAAGCATAGCGGCTATAGTAAAAGATATCAATCTGTTCTATAACGACAACGCGAAAGTCAACGCGGTATTCGATTCCGTTGCAAACGCATACGGCGAAGCAACGCTTAAAGAATTCAAATCTGCGACAAAAGCACTTGAAATCTGCAACGTAATCTCCGTTGCCACGACCGTAGTAAACGAACTTACCGATAACAAGTACGATAACTATGTATCCGCTGCAGACAAACTGCTCAACGACGTAGTAATCGGAACCGTATCCAAGTTCGGCATCAACGGCACGACAAGCATTTCTGATGTAATAGATGATATCAACATGCTCGTCGGCGAAAACAACGAAGACGTTAACGCAATATTCAATGCGGTTTCCGAACTGTATGCAGGCGAAGAACTCGCAAATATCAAGAGCGCGACAAAGAGCGTATCGGCAGACGGTCTTGTAGAAGTTGCAAGAGTGGTTGTTGATTTCGCTACCGAAAAGCAGATGACCGAAAAAGTCACCGCAGTCGCAGACGTACTTAAAGAACTCCTTTACGGCAAAGTCAATAAAGTTAAACTCGATAACTCCGCAAGAGTTTGGGTAATCGTCGAAAACGTTGCGACTATCGTAAAAGGCGCGAACAAGGCGGCAGACGCAATTCTTACCGAACTTGCCGACCTGTACGACGGCGTATACATGCAGAACATCGTTGAAGACACCAAGTCTATCGAATGGCAGAGAGTAATCGCTTCGGCAATGACCGTAACGGGCAAATACAAAGGACTTAACGATAAACTCGGCGTACTTTACGATTATCTCGCGATTTCGCTTTACGGAACTATCGGCAAGCCCGAATTCAAATACAGCAATCTCGTCGACCTTATGAGCGACGAAGCAAAACTCGTCGTTGCCGCCGTTGCGGTAGGCACAGGCGTAGTTCTCTATAAGGCAAACAATGCGTTGCTCGTCAAGATCGCGAAATACGCGTTCGGAACCGACTCGACGTGGGGCGACAAGTTTGCAAGTCTTGCAGGCTACACGCTCAACGAAACGACCGGCAATTACGAAAGAAGCGACGGACTGTGCAATACCATGATGAACGAACTGTTCAATATGAACATAGTCGAATCGCTCAAGACCGAAAACGATATCGTCGGCACGCTTTCCGCATTCGTTACTTTGGGTAACGTAATCGGCGTAAAAGCGGAAGTTCAGAACAAACTCGAATCGTTCATGCAGGGTGCCGAATTCGTCTGCGACGAAAAGGGCAACTGGTCGATCGATAAGATTGCTCTCGATCACGTCGAAGATATCCTGCTCAACACCACGCTTAAAGAAGTTCTCGATAACAAGGACGACTTCGATTGTCTGTTGTCCGAAAAACTCGATTCGCTGACCATAGCCGATCTCGGCGTAGGTTCGGTAATCAGAAAGGTTGCCGACGGCAAAAAGGTTAAAGGCTTCAAGACGACCGCGGAATACGACGCAGAAACCGGAAAATGGACGTTCGACGGCAGCTTCGACAGACTGTTCGGCGTTGCGCTCAACACCACGGTTTACGATCTCCGTTTCGCAAAATCGACTTACGGTTCGCTGTCTAAGTTGGCGTTTGAAGAAATGAAACAACTTACGCTCGGCGATATCGTCTGCGAAATAATCGACATCGCTATGGCGAGGAAAACCGGACGGACTATAACTTCGACTTTTGACGAAACGACCGGCGAGTGGACTGTTGACGGTAAATATTCCGAAGTTATCGAAAGATTCGTAAACGAAAATCTTTACACTTTCTATAAGAATTCGATCAAGCACACCAGAACTTATCTGCTCGGCGAAAACTTGCTCGGCGGCGTAAGAGTAGGTAACTTGCTCGGAAAAGGCTATAACAAATACAACTCCGTAACCGATAAGTGGACTGACGAAAACGGCAACGTAGATTTCGGCACCGGCTTCAAGGGTATAATGCTCAGGAGAGTTTACAACATCAAGATCGGCGAAGTCACCGGAGACGACGGCTTCAATGTCGACACGCTGACCAAGGGTATGTATCTCGGCGACGTATTCGGATACACTTGCTCTTCGGCAGACGAAAAAGATCACGAACATTCCGATACCTGCAAGTGGTTCAACGAAACCGACGTAACCGAATCTGTCGGCGGCACGCCCGTTAAGGCGATGCTCGAAGCAGACCCGATTTACGCAACGCTTTGCGGTATCTCGCTCGACGATCTTATGTCGGGTAAAGATATGTTCGACAGTATTAAGGAACTCTCGCTCGGCGAACTTATGGGCTACAAGAAAGTATCGTTCACCGACGGCGAAACGACTACTTACAAGTTCTACGAATTCGTAAAAGACGGCAAAGTTCCCGTTGTCGATATCGTCGACGGTTACGCTTACAGAAAGATAGGCACCGCAGAATTGCCCGTACTTACCGCTACGCTTGCAAAGATATCCGTAGCTAAGTTTATGGACGGCGACGGCGTAAACGAAATCATGAATGAAATCGAAGGTCTTAAGATCGGCGATATTCTCAGATACACTTACGACGAATCGGCAGGTAAATGGATTGACGGTAACGGCGCGGATGTCGGCGGAATGCTCGCTAAGTTCTGCAACCACACGCTCAAAGAGATTAAGAACGAAAACGAACTCAAAAAGATCGTTAACGAAATGAAACTCTCCGACGTTCTCGGCGCAGACGCTATAAACAGCAATGCCGTACTTGCAAAACTCGGCGACACCGAAATCGGCAGCCTGTCCGACAAGATTAACGAAATGTACATCGGCGAAGTGCTGAATTACAATAAGACCGAAACCAAGCACAACGACTATCAGGTTTACACCGATCTTGATGGTAATAAGTATTACAACGACTCGGCAATGGCTGAAGACGGAACGTTCGAAGGTTCGTGGAAGAAAGTTGAAGACGGTTCTGTGGCGGAAGGCATCTCTAAGACGCTTGATACTAACGGAAGATACAAATATGCAGAAGGAAAATACCTTGTCGCTGCAAACGTATGGAAACATACTAAGGGCGGGACCGAAGAAGAAATAAAGGGCATTCGTTCTATTCTTGCGAACTTCAGAATCGGAGAACTCGACGATTCCGACTTCGACGCTCGTATCGACTCTGCTATAGATAACCTGTATCTCGGCGAAATCATCGCAATTAACGATAGCAGCCCGATAATCCTTAAGAAACTTAAACTTTCAAGAATCAAAGACGTCGAAAATGATATAATTGGTATCAAAGTCGGCGAACTTATGGGCTTCACCTATGTAACCGATACCGCTACGGGAACGAGCGCATGGTACAACGGAGACGGTAATGAGATCGGCGAAATTCCCGCTATGATGGCTGACTTTACGATCGGCGAAATCGGCGAGAACGACTTTGAAACCAAACTCAAAGCTAAGACCGATAACCTCCACTTGTCTACATTCGTAAGCAAAGATTCCTGCTCGGTCTTCGACCTGTTCACGGACGAAGAATTCAAGGCAATCACGCTTAACTCGCTTGGCAACGCGCTTAACGGCAAACTTGAATCGCCCACGCTCGGTACGGCTGCAACTCTCGGTATTATCGAAACTTCGCTTTTCGAAGATACTGACGGAACGCTTACCAGAGTAGGTGTCAACGTACAGGCGGCTAACGGCAACACTCCGTGGAGAAATATCGACGCCAAGGTGTTCATACGCAACCTTATCAACGAGGCATTCGATTATTAAAACTTATCAAACGCGAAGGGCGCGAGTAACTCCCGCGCCCTTTTGCAAAAGCATTGCGCGGACATCCCGAATGCAGGGATTCCGGCGCGCAGTGCCGCACAACCACAGCAGCGCTTACACATTAAAAGGCTGCATTCAATGATCGAGCGGTCGCTTTATAAAGCAAAAATAATCGCCGATGACCGAATGCAACCCGAAAAGTGTTTGACAACATATTTTTTATATGATACAATTACGTTTGCCGTTGAAAAGCGGCGGGCGTAATAGCAAACGCCAAAGTCGGGCGGCGGTTGCCCGATAATGCTCCTTTATGGGGCGCGACCTTGCTTGCGAGGATAGTAAAACGATGAAAACGCAAGCCGATTATGACCGGGAGGTAAAAAAATAATGACTAAGTACGAAATGCTTTACATTCTGTCTACCAAACTTACCGACGAGGCAAAAGACGCAATCATTGCCAAGTTCGAAAGCATCGTGACGGATAACGGCGGTACTGTTGAAAAAACCGATAAGTGGGGCGCAAGAAAACTCGCTTATACCATCAACAAGACCGAAAACGAAGGCTTTTACGTTCTTATGACGTTCGAGTGTGAACCCAGCCTGATTAAAGAGCTTACTCGTGTATCGGGCATCACAGAAGGTATGTTAAGACAAATGATCACCAAAAGAGCATAATTAACCATTGCTTTTTAATCACAGAGGAATAAAATATGAATAAAGTATATCTCATAGGTAATCTGACTCGCGATCCCGAAATATCCGAAACCGGCAGCGGGCTTACTTTGTGCCGTTTTGCCATCGCCGTAAACCGCAATTATTCCAGCAGCGACGGTGAACGTCAGACAGACTTTTTCAATATTACCGTATGGCGCGCTTTGGCGGAAAACTGCGGTAAATATCTTAAAAAAGGAAGTAAGGTTGCAGTAGTCGGCAGTCTACAGAACCGCTCTTACGAAGATAAGGACGGCAATAAACGCAGCGTAACCGATATCGTGGCAAGCGAAGTGGAATTTTTATCCTCGAAATCTTCGGGAGACGCAATGGACGACGAACCCGCACCCAGACGTTCTTCGGCTTCTTCTTCAAGAAAGCCCGAGCTCGAAGTGATGACGGACGACGACACTTTGCCCTTCTGATAAACGTACCGCGATACGCCACGACGTTATAATATAATCGGGCGGTTGTCGCTCCGCAAAATTGCGGAATCGGCGTGAACACACGCAAAAATATCATAAGGAGAATTTATAATGGAAGAAACGAACGTTACGACTAACGTAGCCGCTGCTCCCGCGACCGAAACTGCCGCTGCCGCACCTGCTGCAAGGAAGCCGTTCAAAAGAATGAATAAGAAAAAAGTTTGCCAATTCTGCGTTGATAAAGCCGAAGCAATCGACTATAAAGACGTTAACAAACTTAAAAAATACGTTACAGAAAAGGGCAAAATGCTCCCCAGACGTATGACCGGCGTTTGCGCTAAGCATCAGAGAATGCTTGCCGAAGCCGTTAAGAGAGCAAGAATAGTTGCTCTTCTTCCCTTCAAAGGCGAATAAGAATAACAAAAATGAAACCGTTACTTTTTGTAGCGGTTTTTTTATGCCCGAAAACCGCCGCGTCATCCTGAGACGCGCCCTCTTGACCGACTTACGAAGGATCCGGGCGCAAAGTGCCGCACTTTTCAATAATCACGGCACCACTTTTCCAAAACGCCGCACTTTCAATACTCAATCTCCGACCTTTTTCCACCCAAAAACCGCATAATATTCATAAAATATACATTTATTGGATATTTATACGGCGAAATAAAAAAATTTTACTAATTTTATGAATATATATGCAAAGTGTTTGACAATTAAAAAACAGGGGACTATAATGACGGCATAAAAAGCAACGGGGAACGCGTTCGCGGATAACCGCGGGTAGCCCCCTTAAACAGGAAATAATTTTTTGGAGATATAAACAAATGAAAAAACTTTTCACTCTTATTCTTTCGCTCGCGCTTGCAATGATATGCGCGTTCAACTTCACGGCTTGCTCGTCCGTTAACGATGTAGACGATATCAAAGCCGCCGGCAAAATTACTATGGCTACCGAATCGGGGTTCCCGCCGTTTGAAAGCAAAGACGGTAACGAATACGTCGGTATCGATATCGAAATCGCAAAAGCAATCGCCAAAGAACTCGGCGTTGAACTTGAAGTAAAAGATATGCAGTTTGACGCTGTTGTAACTTCCGTTCAGAAAGGTCAGGCAGATCTTGCTATCGCGGCTCTTACCATTAACGAAGAAAGAGCGCAGGCAATCAATTTCTCCGACGATTACTTCGGTGCTTCTCAGTACGTTGTGGTCGCTAAAACCGATACGACTTTCGATGCTTGCACCACCAAAGAAGAAGTAGACAACATTCTTAAAGGTTTCGAAAACGGAACTAAGATTGCCGCTCAGAGCGGTACTACCGGTTACTACTATGTAAAAGGCTCCGACGCGTTCGAATTCGACGGTTTTGCAAATCTTACCGCAGTCGGTCTCGAAACTCCCGCTATGGGCGCTACGGGCGTTGTAAACGGTCAGTATAAAGCGCTTATCGTAGACGACGAAGTTGCCGCTCAGGTTGCTAAAGCGAACGACGGCGTAAAGGTTATTGAAATCTCGCTTAACAGCGAAAAATACGGCATCGGCGTTAACAAAGACGCTCCCGAACTTCTTAAAGTCGTAAACAAAGTTCTTAAAGACCTTAAGGACAGCGGCGAACTTCAGAAGATAATCGCTAAGTATTCCGCGGCAAGCGAAAACAGCGATGCCGAATAATTTCTTGAATAACGTTTGAAACGATATGGAATTATTTTATAAAAGTTTTATAACAAGGGGTGCGTATAAAGACGTACTTAACGGAATTGCAGTCACATTGCTGACTGCAATTTGCGCGTTGTTAATAGGTATTGTAATCGGCACGATAGTTGCGTTCATTCAGCTTTATCAGGGTAAAAATCCCTTTATGAAAGTTCTTAAATGGATCGGAAAGGTTTACGTCACGGTATTCCGCGGAACGCCTGTCGTTGTGCAGTTGCTGTATATCTATTTCATAATCTTCCCCGCAATAGGTTTGGGCCTTATGAACGCGGCGATAGTCGGGCTTATCGTATTCGGGTTGAATTCTGGTGCGTACGTTTCCGAAATTATGCGCGCGGGTATTCTTTCCGTCGATAAAGGTCAGACCGAAGCGGGCAGAGCGTTGGGGCTGCCTATGAAGCAGACGATGCTTTCCGTCGTCATTCCGCAGGCAGTAAAGAACGTTATTCCCACGCTCGGCAACGAGTTTATATCTTTGCTTAAAGAAACGTCGGTTTTAAGTTTTATCGGCGTAGTCGACCTTACTCGCGCTTTTACCGATATAGGCAAAAGCAATTACGAATACACCATTCCGTACACAATGCTTGCGTTGTCGTACCTTATTTTGGTACTTGCGGCGAGCGGACTGCTGAAAATAATAGAAAGGAGATTGAGAGCCGGTGATAAGCGTTAGAAATATCTATAAATATTTCGGTAAGAACGAAGTGCTTAAAGGCGTTTCTACCGAAGTTAAAAAAGGCGAAAAGGTTGTTATCGTCGGGCCGTCGGGTAGCGGTAAATCAACCCTTTTACGGTGTATGAACCTGCTTGAAACCCCTACGTTCGGCGAAGTCTGGCTCGATGAAAAACTTCTTACCGAAGTCGATCCGTATCTTCATAACGACGTAATCGTCGCGAGCAACACTTTCAAAAAAATCAAGAAAGAAAACGAAGAGCTGGGTTGCAGCCTTTACGATACCGATATCATTGCCGAAATCAAGAAAAACGATCTTCTGCGTGAAAAGCACGAAGGCAAAGAATACAACGCGGTAATGAAGAAGATTTACGCAGAAAACGCGATAGACGTAAATCACGGCAGAGCGAAAATGGGAATGGTTTTTCAGAACTTCAATCTGTTCAACAATATGACCGTTATAAAAAATATGACGCTCGCGCCCGTGTACCTTAAACTCAAAACGCAGGAACAAGCTACCGCCGACGCCGAAAAATATCTTGAAAGAATAGGGCTTTCCGATAAGCGCGACGTGTATCCGTCAACCCTTTCCGGCGGGCAGAAACAGCGTATCGCAATTGTCCGTGCGCTTAATATGAATCCCGAAGTTATGCTTTTCGACGAGCCGACTTCCGCTCTCGATCCCGAAATGGTTGGCGAAGTTCTCGACCTTATGACCGAACTTGCCGAGCAGAATATGACGATGGTTATCGTCACGCACGAAATGGAATTTGCCAAAAAGGTTGCAAGCCGCGTAATGTTTATGGACGGCGGAAAAATTCTTGAAGAAAACAATCCGAAAGATTTCTTTGAAAATCCGCAGAACCCGCGACTGAAAGAATTCCTTTCGAAAGTGCTGTAAAATTTTTTTTGTGAACGAAAAACGCAAGGCGGGCGGGCTTTATATGCCACTTTTTCGTCAATAAAACGCGTTTTTGCCTAAGTATTTTATAATAGTCGGGCAGCGGTTTTTATAACTGAATACATTTTGCATAAAAATTTTAAGCAAAACCCATCTTATTTAGGTGTGGTTTTGCTTTTTCGTTTGCATAAAACGGTACAAAAGTGTTTTTATACCGCAAACAAAAAGCAGACTGCGCACTAGTAAAAAATAGTGTAAAATGGCGAAATATACTAAATAAGCCCTAAGATGTGCCGTTTTTTGTGAGTTTTTTAGAAAAAACGAAAAATGTGTAAATTTATAAAACGACTGTTTGTTTGTGGGCGGCGTACAATAAAAAATAATAAAAAATGTTCCTTAAAAACTCACTCGGAACAAAAAATTTATGCATAAAAATAGTATAAATATCCATTTTTTGTGAATATAAAACAATTAAAACAATAATAAAAGGCTGCCTGAAAAGGATGAAAAGGCAATACGATGAAGCTTGATTTTTTGCTCGTTTTCAAACATCGTTCGGGTTCGTTTGTTTCCGGCGGAACGACACGTTACGGCATAAAAGTGCGGCGACTTTATACTAAAAGCGTTCGCTAAAGCAACAATCGGGCTGAAACGGCGTAAAAACAACAAATAATCCGACATATTTTGCGGTATTTCGGGCGGGATATAAGCGCAGGTTATAACGGACATAAAAAAATCCTATAATATAAAATCCGTCGCATGTAAAAAAGATGACTTAAAACGGTTGACAAAATGCATAAAAATGCATATCATATCTGTATATTGTGAAAAATGCTATTTTCGGCGTGGGGTACCCCGGGTTCGAAATAGCGCAAAACACAGAGTTTTATCGAAGGCGCGGGCAAAATGCGGCGCCGTGAATAAAAACGTAGGAGGCTGTAACAACATGAAAATCACAAGAAGATTGCCGATAGCGATACTTTCTTTGCTCATGATTTTTGCTGTATCTATGGCGGTTGCCTGCAACAAGAAGGACAGTAGTTCTTCTTCGTCGGGCGGGAATACCGAAATAACCGCTGTAAACGGAAAGTTTTATTGCGAAATCGCGGGCGACGAGAATATGGTTGTCAATCTCGAACTCAAGGACGATAACACTTACGTTATTAAAGTTAACGGTAAGAAAGAAGAAGGTACTTACGAACTTGATCAATCGTCATTGAAACTCAAAGTCGGCGCGGACGTAAAATACGAAGCGTCATACAATAACGACAACGTCGTGCTGACTATAAGCGGCAAGCCTTACACCTTGCTTGTGGATATAGACTTTACCGTAACCTTTGTCGGTGTAGACCAGAGCGTATTCGGCGACTACGGCACGATTAAAAACGGTAAAAAACTCGATCTGCCCACCCCTGAAAAAGACGGGTGCAGATTTGTCGCGTGGTATACCGACCAGACTTACAGCAAACTGTTTAATCTGAACACCGCTATTACGGGCAATATAAAGCTTTACGCAAGATTTGTTACCGTCGGGCAGGAAGAATACGTCGTCAGATTCCACGACGGCGACGCTTTGCCGACCGAAGTACAAACAAGCGGCAAACAACTTGCTTCGCTTCCGACTAACGAAAACGAAGATTTCGTAGGTTGGTGGATAAGCGAAACGGGCAACGCGTCCGAACTTACCCGTCAGCTCGAAAGCGGCGTCGATCTTTATGAAGATCTTGACGTTTATGCAGTTTACGGCAAAGACGGTCTGCACGTCAGCGTTTCTTCCGACGGTAAGATTACATGGAACGAACTTGCTAACCACGCCAACACTACTTATACGGTGGAAATCAACGGTAAGGTCGAAACTCTGAAAAAGGGTATAAGTTCTTATACCGGTTACGATTTCGGCGCGCAGCCCGCGGGTAAATATACCGTTAAGGTCAGCGCGAACGGCAAACTCGGCACCGCCGTATATACAAATAAGCGTTTGTTAAAACCGTCCATGCTCAAAGCGGAAGGCTTCGAGTTCTCTTTCGGTGCGGTCGAAAACGCGACTTCTTACACGCTCAGAATAACCGGTCCCGGCTACTCTCTCGACGTAGAACTCGGCAGCACGACGGCTTATAACTTTGCCGATCTCGAAACGGGCGCAGACGGTATTACTTTCACCGTTACCGCCAAAGCCGACGGCTATGTAAGCTCGACCAACAGTCTTAACGTAAACTACAAACTCGACTCTGTCGAAAACGTAATCTACGATAAAGAAAACAGACAGGTTAAATGGGATGCGGTTCAGTTCGCTTCCGAATATCTGCTTACCATTACTGCTGGCGGCAAGGCCAAAGAACATACGGTAGAAGGCACGTCTTATGACGTATCGCACCTTTACGGCTCGTTCACCGTTTCGGTTACGCCTGTCGCCAAAGGGTATAACTCGCCCGAAGCTACCGTCGCCGAACTTTCTAAAGAAGACCTTGCTTCGCCTACCGGAATGCTTTACACGTCCGACGGAACCAAGGATTATCTTACATGGAACGAGGTTACCGGCGCTACGGGGTATACTCTCAAAGTAGTCTGCATCGAAGCGGGCGGTAAAGAATCGTCCAACGTAAAAACCGAAGAAATCGCCGCGGGTAAAACGACAAAATACGAACTTGCAAACTCGCTGTTCGTTTATGCGGGCGATAACGCGGAATACATCGAATTCAGACTGACCGCGAAAGCCGCCGACGCGAAGAACAACTCGGCTGTTGCCAAATACAGAATAAGAAACAGCGCGTCCGGCGTTGCCGCTCTTAAAGAAGCGGACTTTGCTTATAACGAAGGCGTTCTTTCATGGATGCCCGTAAGACGTGTTTCTCAGTATAAAGTAGTTCTTCCCGACGGTACGACCAAAACGGCAGCCGATACAAGCGCGGAAATCACGTTTGCAAAAGCCGGCAAGAACACTATCTCTTTAGAATATAACGACAGATACGGCAAAGCTACGACCGCGAGCTATTCGGTCGAGGCGTACGCCGTGGTCTTCCAGACGGGCGGCTCTGCTGTCGCAACGCAGTATAAAGCGGCAGGCGATATCGTCGTTCTTCCCGACGGCGAAAAAGCTCCCGTTAAAGTGGGTTACGACTTTGCGGCATGGTATAACGGCGAAGATACGACTTCCGCTGTACAATACGGTTCGTCTTTCAAACTCGAACAGGCTGCCACCGCATACGTTTACGCGGGCTGGACTCCTAAGGAATATAAAGTAACGCTCGCAACGGGCGAATACGGCGAAGAACTTCCTGCGGAAAAATCCACCGTAACCGTCGCTTACAAGCAGACCGACGCTATGTTCCCCGTTCCCGCAGTCGGCGGCGACAAATCTAAACTCTTCCTTGGCTGGTATTCCGAACCCAACGGACAGGGTCAAAGATTCGCAAATCAGTACGGCGTTATGACTAAAGGTTATAACATGCCTTACGATTCGACAATGTACGCATACTACGTAACCGCTTTCGAATTCGAAACGAACCTTGTCGATTCCAAAACGGGTGAAGTAAAAACCTATTCCGTAAAGAAAGGTCCCGAAATCGGGCTGTTCAAAAACGAAACGGTGACCATTCCCGCTTACTATAACGGTAAGAGAGTCGACCTTATAGAAACTTTCGCTTTCAGCGATTGCGACTTCAGAGTTATAGAAATTCCCAGCACGGTAAAAACTATCGAATTGATTACCGGCGGACTCGGTTCTGCGTTCTCCGAATGTGACGAACTCGAAGCAATTAACGTTTATTATGCGGAAGGCGCGCTCGCGGGCGAAACCAGATACTTCAGCGACGACGGCGTTCTGTATTTCAACAATGAAGATTACGTTGAAGATCCGGCTACTTGCGAAAAGACCGAACTCGCATATGTTCCTATGGCTAAGACCGGTACCGTCTACATTCCCGAAGGCGTTGAAATCATTCCTATGGGAACGCTCGGTAGTTACGATGGCGGTGAAACGAGTTATAAGGCTTCGCATGACTTCGATAAAGTCGTTATACCTTATACCGTAACCACTATTCAGGAACAGGCTTTCGTATCCAACAGCAAGCTGACCGAAATCACCTTCCTTGACGCGCCCGACGGCACCGTCGCGGCTGATCTTACCATAGGTGCGTCCGCAATGGCGTCTTGCACGAAACTTACTACGATCAACTTCCCCGCAAGGCTCAAGACTTTCGACGCGGCTATTCTGGAAGGTTGTACCAAGATTACGGCTATTAACTTCTCGGCGGGCAGTGCCGATTATCTCAGTAAAGACGGCGTTGTCTTCTCCGCTGATATGAAAAAACTCATATACTTCCCCTGCGGAAGAGCGGCAACCGACGAGAATCCCGAACTCGGCAAATATACCATTCCCGAAAAAGTCGAAATTATCGGCTCCAACGCATTCAGCGGCGCTTTGATCACCGAAGTTACTATCGGTAAAGACGTAACGACCATCGAACCGTATGCGTTCTCGGGTGTAAGCGATAAAGACGGTAAGTCTTTAAGCGGTATCCCCGGGTATTTCAAGGGCAGATATTGCTCTAAACTTGAAAAGATTAACTTTGTAGACGGCGATTTGCCGCTCAGTATAGGAGAAGGCGCGTTCAGCGGTTCTGCCGGCGAACTTACCGAAGTTACTTTCCCGCGCAACCTTACTTATCTCGGTAAATTTGCGTTTATGGGCAGAACGAAGATCAAAACCGTTAATATCGATCTTGATCCGTATTATGCCGCAGGAACCGAAATCAAGTACGAAGAAAGTGCTTTTGCCTGGAGTACTTCGAACCTGACTCCTTCGGTGGAAGTGGTAAATCTGGGCGACAAAGTTCCCGTAATAGAAACCCTTTCCGGATTATTCGGCGGTAGCAAACTTAAAGAAATAAACGTCGGAAACAACCCGAATTACTCAATCGGCTATGTTCCCGGCACCCAAACTCAGCAAGCTCTTTATAATGACAATATTACCAAGATCTTATACTTCTTCGACGCGGTAGAAGACGATTACGTTCTTCCCGAAACGATAACCGAAATACCCGCCGGTACATTCAGAGCGAAAGGCGGACTTACCGGTATAACCCTTCACAGCGGTGTAAAATATATCGGCGACGAAGCGTTCAGAAACTGCGGAAAACTTGCGAGAGTTACCATAATCGATATGGTGGGCGAAATGGTAACCGAACTCGAACTCGGCAATAACGTATTCCAGGGCTGCAGCAAACTTGTCGAAGTTACTCTGCCTTCTCGTATGAGAAAGGCGGGCAGCGGCTTGTTCAAAGGCTGTCAATCTCTTGAAAACGTAGTCATCCCCGAAGGCGTAACAGAGCTTGGCGACGAAGCGTTCAGCGCGTCGAGCGACTATTCTAAAAACTACTTAAAGACGGTATCTTTGCCCAGCACTCTTGAAAAAATCGGTACTTACAAGACCGTAAACGGCATTGAAACTCTTGTTTCGCTCAATGCGTTTATGGGTTGTGACTATCTTGAAGAAATCAGAGTCGCGGAAGGCAATACCAAGTTCTTTACGAACGACGGTATACTTTACAACAAGGTTTACGACGATAACTTCAAAGCCGAAGTGCAGCAGCTTATCGTCTGCCCCGCGGGTAAAGTCGGTACGGCTAACGTCATAGCGAATGTAACCAAAGTCTGGCCCAACGCGTTCAAAAACAACACCGAAACCACAGAAGTTGTTTTTGCTCCGTCTACGATGGAAAACTACTCGCTCGAAATAGGCGAGAATGCGTTTGCGGGCTGCAAAAAACTTACTAAAATTTCGCTTCCCGAAGGGCTTAAAGAAATTCCTCCGCATACGTTCAAAGATTGTTCGTCTCTCGAAGAAGTAGTTATTCCTTCGACTGTCGAAAAAATATACGGCTATACGAAGATCGGTACTACTACCTACTACGGTGCGTTCTACAACTGCGCAAAACTCAAAACCATAACGTTTGCGCCCACGCCTGCGGGGCAGACTCCCGTTTCGCTTGAAATAGCAGACGGCAAATATGAAAGTGATCAGTACGGTTCCAGAGCGTACTCTGCTTTCACGAACTGTCCGTCGCTTACCGAGATAACCTTCCCCGAAAGAACTATAACGATCGGTGACGCTACGTTTGCTCTTAACAACTCTATAAAGAAGGTTACGCTTCCGTCTACATTACAGACTTTGGGTGAAAGGGTCTTCTTTACCGCGAAAGGGCTTGAAGAAGTAGTGTTCGAAGAAGGTGAAAACGGCAGTAGTTTGAAAGACATTCCCGCATATGCGTTTTCTTGGTCGGGGCTTAAAAAGGTCACCCTTCCCGAAGGTCTGGAAAATCTTTATTATCAGGCGTTCGGATACTGCAGCGAGCTTACTTCCGTAACTATTCCTTCCACGGTTAAGGTTCTCGGCGTCTCGATCGGTACTTATTCGGTCGGTTATACGTTCTACGGTTGTACGAAACTTGCTACGGTAACGTTTGCGGAAAACACTCAGCTCGAAGAAATTCTTAATTGTTCGTTCCAGAAGACTGCCATAACCGAAGTGACTATACCCGCAACCGTCAAGGTGATCGCAAAAAGCGCTTTTGCCGATCTTAAGATAGATACGGTTGAATTCCTTACCGAAACCGACGGCGACGGCAATAAAGCTTCCGCGCTTACAAACATAGGCGAAAGCGCGTTTGCGAATTCGACGATTCGCACGATAACTCTTCCCGAAACAAAAGAAACTCTCGCTCTCGGAAAATCGTTGTTCAGCGGTTGTACCAACCTTGAAGAAGTTCATTTGTCTTCTAAAGTTGCGTCCATATCCAACGTGTTCGACGGTTGTAAATCCGATTACACCATAACCGTTTCCAAGGATAATAAAAACCTTCAGGTACACGATACGCTTCCGCTCATTATATCCGAACAGCAAGTAGAGGAAGCGGGCGTTACGAAGACGGTTATATCTATCAAGTTTGCTTATAAACAGATTAAGCAGCCGGAACTCAATATTCCCGATAACTGCGTTTCGATCGAAATCAATGCGTTTGCGCTCCAGCAGTATATAACCAAAGTTGTTATTCCTTCCGGGGTTACGACCATAGGCGACGGCGCGTTCCATGACTGCCGTGTTCTTAAAGAAGTCGTATTCGAATACGATGAGAACGGACAGAACCAGCTTGCCGCCCTCGGCGCAAACAACAACTCTTACGGCGTATTCCAGAACTGTTACAGTCTTGCTAAAATAGTTCTTCCCGATAACAAGCTCAACGTAACTACGGCATACCCGAACGGCGTTATCCACGATAAGACGTTCTACGGCTGCGTCTCGCTTGAAAAACTCGGCGTTACGCCTGCGGTCATAAAAGATATAGCAAATCTCGGTAACGGCGTATATATCCCGTCGTCGCTTACGGCAATCGGAACGAAAACCAAGCAGAATTCTTCGGGTACCGCTGCTTACGGCGCGTTCCAGAAGTGCCTTGCGCTCGAAAGCGTAACGCTTCCCGCGGGTATTCAGCAACTTAACGACCTTACGTTCTCCGAATGTTCGTCGCTTACGAAAATTGCTTACGTCGGCGCGCCCGAAAACGAAGACGGAACCGTAGACAACGCTCTTCCGAATACCCTCCAGGTGATAGGTACGTACATGTTCTATAAGAACGCTTCGCTTTCGTCGCTGACGTTGCCTACCAACACCAAGTATACCGCTCTTAAACATTCTATGTTCAGAGAAAGCGGCATTACGTCCATAACCATTCCCGCCAACGTAAATACGATAGGTAACGACAAGTCTGCAAGCAACGTGTTCCAGGATTGTAAAAATCTTGAAACGGTTACTATCTCAAACCCGGCAAAACTTACCACGGTAGGCGCGCTTGCGTTCGCAGGTTGTGTAAAACTTAAAACTATCGATATCAGCGGCGCGAAAAATCTCGGTTCGAAAGTATTCCAGAATTGTACCGCGCTCGAATCGGTTAAACTTTGCTCGTCGGCTACAGAACTCGGCACTTACATGTTTGAAAACTGCACGTCGCTTACAGGCGTTGCGATGAAAGAAGACGGTACTCCCGACTTCGACGAAAACGGCAACTACAAATACAATTTCGAACTGCCTTCTTCGTTGGTTTATCTCGCGTCTTCGGCGTTCACCGGTTCTGGTCTTATAGCGATCAGAATCCCTGCAAAAGTACTTGCGCTTACGAGTTCTGCGTCTTACGCAAAAACGATTAAGGCATTGAACTTCAACGCTGCAAGCACTGCGTTTAAGGGTTGTAGTAACCTTGAAAGGGTAGAATTCCTCGGTAATCCGCTTCTTATAGGTAAGAGCGCGTTCGAAAACTGCACGTCGCTCAGCGAAATAGTCGCGCCCGACGCTGATCAGAATAAAGAACTTACCGTTGACGGATTCTTTAAGAACCTTATCGGTATAGGTGATTGCGCATTCAAGAACACCGGTATTAAGAGAGTTGTTCTCAACTCGATCGAAGCAACCGGTAAAGAAGTCTTTATGGAAAGTGCGGTCGAAGAAGTCAGTATTGCGCAAGGTATGAGATATCTCAATGCGAGAAAAGTTCAACTTGCAGGCTGGGGTACTGCGATGTTCAAAAACTGCGCTAATCTTAAAGGCGTAAAAGTCGACGAAAACGGCGAACCCGTAATCGATCCCGAAACTAACGATTATATTTACACCGTTTCTCTTCCCGACGATTACTACTTCGGTTCAAACACCTTCGAAGGCAGCGGTCTTATAGCGTTCAGGTTCCAGGAAACAATCACGACGATCGGCAGCGACGGCACGAACAGTGCAAAATATACAGGCACTACAAGTCTGTTCAAGAACTGTGTGGATCTTAAGAAAGTCGTGTTTGAAAATGCTAAAATCAAACAGATTTCGGGTAGCGTGTTCATGGGTTGTACTTCGCTCGCTACGGTCGAAGGTATCGGAAACGTTGCCTATATAGGGTCTAACGCATTCAACGGCACGGCGATTAAATCGCTTGAATTCAACGAAAACGTAACGTTTGGAACGAGCGCGTTCGAAAGTTGTAAACAACTCGAATCGGTTACGTTCTCCGATAAACAAACCGAAATCGGGTCTTCGGCGTTCATTTATTGCAGCAAACTTGCAAAAGTTAACGCAAGCAATACGCATAACGTCAACTTCCCCGATTCTATAACGACGCTCGGCTTGAATGCATTCTGCCAGACGGCTATAAGCGGAACGGTAAAACTGCCTGCAAAATTAGGAACTATAAATAACGGCGCATTCTTCAACTGCAATATCGAAGCGTTCGAAATTTCTTCGGAAGCTGCAAACTTTGCGGTTAAAGACGGGGTTCTCTTCAACAAGGATATGAATAAACTCGTATCCGTTCCTAAGAACAAACAGGGCAAACTCGACCTTTCGACGGTAACCGAAATCGGCAGCTACTCGCTCAGTTACTGCGAAGGTATTACTCAGATAGTAATGCCGTCGGCGCTTGAAACAATAAACGACTATGCATTTGCGTACTTTACCTTCCCCGAAAACTTCAAGATTAAACTTCCCGAAGGTCTTACGGAATTAGGGAGAGGTGTGTTCCAGAATGCGACTAACGTAGGCGAAATAGTCATTCCCGATACGGTAACCGAGATAGGGAACGGCATCTTCAAAGGATCCGACGTTACTAAGGTTACGTTGTCCGACGCGTTGATAGAAGTTCCTACGGAAGCGTTTATGGGTTGTACCAAGCTTACCGAAGTTAAATTCGGTACGAAACTTGAAGAAATAGGCACGAACGCGTTTAACGGTTCGGGGCTTACTTCCGTAACTATACCCGGCTCGGTTTATGAGTTCGGCACCGCCGCGTTTGCAAATTGCGAATCGCTTGAAAAGGTTGTCCTTGAAGAAGGTATCAGTTATCTGGGTGCTATATCTGCCGGCTCGCGTTATATTCCGAGTAAGGATACGAAGATTTACCTGTCTTCGTCGAAAGAAATATTCAAGGGCAGCGCGGTCAAAAACGTAACCTTCCCGTCGACGTTGCTCGAAATAACCAACTATGCGTTTACCGATACCAAGATCGAAACGCTTGACCTTAGCAACACTTCGGTTGAAAAAATCGGTACCTATGCGTTCCAGAACGCTCCGCTTACGGGTAGACTCGTTCTTCCCGAAACGCTTACTTCTGTAGGTGTATATGCTTTTGCCGGAAAAGAACGCACGCCTGTACTTGACGAAAGCGGAAACGAAACGGGTGAATACGATTATACGGGTTGCGCTTCGCTTACCGAAGTCGTTCTTCCCGCAGGTTATGTAAGCCTTGAAAAAGGCGTGTTTGCAAATCAGTACAGCCTTGCAAAGATCAACCTTGAAAACGTTCAGAAAATCTATGAGTTCTCTCTCGTTTATGCAGGCATACTCAATGAAACAGGTCTTGAATTAACGTTCTCGTCCTTGACTTATGTCGATAAGACTATCCATAAGATCGATACGACAATAGGTTCCGAAACGTTTGCACAGGTAACTTCATACGGTAACGGCGCGCTCCAGGGTGCGAATATTAAAAAGATTACGTTTACCAACGTCGATACTGTTAAGGGTTACTTGTTCCACAGCTTTACAAAGCTTCCCGAAATAGTGTTCCCCGAAGGCTTGACTGCTTTACCCGATTACTTCTATGCGTACAGCCTTATCGAAGAAGTGACTGTACCTGCGAATATCGAAAAATTGGGGTCCGGTGTGTTCGAACTGTGTGTAAATCTTAAAAAGATAACCTTTGAAGAAGGAAGTAAACTGAAAGAAGTAGGTATGTATGCGTTCTCGCAGTGTGTAAAACTCGAAACGCTCGTGTTGCCCGAAACGATTGAAACGGCAGGGACGCAGTTGTTTAAGTATGATATTAGTCTTAAAAAACTTATCATACCCGAATCGATGGTATTCGGCGCAACCGACAACATGTCGTTTACGGGCTGGGGTGCCGATCAGACCGTTTACTTCAAAATAGCCGAAGACGTTCGTTATCGCGTACTTGCTTATAACTTTGCGGATAATTCAAAAGCTAAATTCGTATTCGGTTATACCGGAAAATAAGAAAACGGCGTTATAGCCCGACTTACAAAAAGCCGCCGCAAGCCTGACCGCTTGCGGCGATCTTTTTAAGGGGGCTATGAGTGCGGCTCGTTCGGTGGTTATTGATTGCTGCGGTTTGCAAACTTCGTTTTTTTGCCGTATGCGGCGATTTATATCGACAAAGTTGATTTTTTTCTGCTTTTTTAACCGCAAGTTTGCCTATGGCGTACGGAACGCCCCGAAAACATTCTTTTGTCCGCGGTGCGCGTACAAAAACGCGCTAATTTTTTCTTAAGGCTCATAAAATTTACCCGACCTATTCAAAAAATTTATACTAAAAGGCATTCCTATAACTACAAATTAACCTTTTTTTGTAAATTTCGGCGTAAATTTGTTTGCCACAGGCAAAAGAAAATGATATAATGCATATATTAAATATGAAAAGTGTTTTGGCGGCTGTGCTTAATTGACCACGAGCGGCGGACGATTTGCCGCTTTTATTTACAAAGCTGCCGGAACTTCAACTTAAACTGAAAATTCTAAAAAGGAGAAGGCTGAAAATGAAAGAAATTTCCGAAACAAGACGCTTTATTAACAGGCTCCGTCGCGGCGCGATTAAAAAATCTTTGATTGCTTCGTTTACCGTTGCGCTTTCGGTTATTGCGGTTTGTTCCGCATTCGGTTGGTACTACGGTTTCGATAAGCTTTGGGTATATGCCGTAGTTTTCTTCGGTGTTGCGCTGGAGGCTTTCCCCCTGTTTTACCTGCTTAAATATCGCAAGTCCGAAAAGGCTGTCGCTCAGGCGATAGACTCTTTGGGGCTTGAAGAAAGAATGCTTACGATGGAAAGCCTTAAAGGCGTAGATACTTATATCGCCCGCCGTCAGCGTGAAGACACTATGGCGGCTTTGTCGCAGGTAAGCGAAAAAAGATTGTCGCTTCTGCTTTCAACCGCGCTGCTTGCGTGCTTTGCGGTTGCTCTTCCGCTCGGCGCGGGGTTTACCACCGTTTCCGCTTTATCGGCTAACGGAATACTTCCTTCGGGCAGAGAAGTTGCGGAAGGCGTTCCCGCAAAATACACTTTGTCTTACACGGCAAGCGAAGGCGGCTCGCTTCAGGGCGCGACTCAGCAGTACGTAACCGAAAACACTTCGGGGTCTTACGTTATTGCCGAAGCCGACGACGGTTATATTTTCGTTAAATGGAGCGACGGGCTTAAGTCCAACGTTCGTTGCGACACGCCTACCGACGACGATATCAAGGTTAAGGCTATATTCGAATCGCTCGAAGACTACAATGCCGATGAAGAAATGTTCGGTCCCGAAATCGGGAAAGGCTCGAACGGCGACAATAAGGGGCAACCCGAAAAAAGTAATCCCGACGGTCCCCCCAGTTCGTCAAAAGATCCGAACGACTCGAATAACGATCCGCAAGACCCGAGCGACAGTGCGGGCGGCGGCGCGGACGATCCTTCGAACATCGTTATCGACGGAAAGACTTATTACGACGGCAAGGTTCTTGACGACGCGCAGAAGAACAGCGTCGACAGGGCGAACAGCGATTCGAACCTTACCGATAAAGATAAGTCGTTTATGGACGACTACTATTCTGCGATAGACAGATAGTCGAAAACTTTATAAACAAGTGCAGGCGCATTTTTCATAGGGGGCGTTTGCGCAAAAAAATCAAGAATATGAAGGCGATCGCAAAAAATGCGGTCGCCTAATGGTATTTTATAAAAGACGTTTTGCTGCGCCGATTTACACGGCGTGCGCAGAAATTGCGCAAATAAACGAAGTTGCGTAATCGAATCTGCATCCGCGGGTTGCCGTAAGCGGCAAAAACCGACCGTACGGAGGCGGTTGTAAAGCGCGACGAATAATAAACGATACAAAAATTTGTATACAACAATATAAAAATCAGATACTAATACACGAGTGAGTAAATCATTATGGTAAACGAAAAGAACATCGAACAGTTTTGCAAACAGTGCGAGAATATCTTTAATCAGATTTCCCGCGACGTAATCGGACAGAAAGAAGTCGTCGAAAACACGGTAATCGCCATGATTGCCGGCGGCAACGTGCTTCTCGAAGGCGTTCCCGGCGTAGGAAAAACCAGACTTGTAAGGTCTTTAGGCAGGGTTTTCGACCTGCCGTTTTCGCGTATACAGTTTACGCCCGACCTTATGCCTGCCGACGTAACCGGTACCAACATCATCGTTAAGGACGCGAACGGGAACTCGTCTTTCCAGTTCCAGCCCGGTCCTATTTTCAGCAATATCATTCTCGCGGACGAAATCAACCGTGCTACGCCTAAAACGCAGTCGGCTTTGCTCGAAGCAATGCAGGAACACACCGTTACCGTAATGGGCGTTTCAAGACGTCTTGCCGAACCGTTCTTCGTTCTTGCTACGCAGAACCCGATAGAGCAGGACGGTACCTATCCGTTGCCTGAAGCGCAGATGGACCGTTTCATGTTCAAACTTCTCGTTCCCGATCCTTCGCTCGAAGAACTTATGCAGATAGTAGATATGACGCAGAAGACCATGGCTGAAGTTGCCGAATGCGCATGCAACGGCGAACAACTTCTTCAGATGCGCGCGACTGCAAATCAGATTCCCGTTGCCGACGAAGTTCTGCGTTACGCAATGTATATGACCGCGGCGACCCACCCCGACGGCGAACACGCCACCGAGGGCGCGAAGAAATATATCAGAGTAGGCGCAAGCCCCCGTGCGGGACAAGCTCTTATCTCTGCCGCTAAAGTTCTCGCGCTTATCAAAGGCAGATTCAACGTTTCCTACTCGGATATCGATCAGCTCGCATACCCCGTACTTCGTCATCGTATCAAACTTAACTTCGAAGCGGTTGCCGAAAGAGTATCCGCAGACGACGTTATCCGTATGGTTGTAAGCGAAGTAAGCAGCAAAGCAAAAAAACTTAAATAATCGACCTATAAGCCCGTTATCGGGCATTACAGGCTTACTATGGCGGAGCAAGTCAGATGAAAAACACACGCTTGAACGATAACTTTTTCAGTCGTTTAGAAACGTTATCGTTAAACTTAAGATCGAACCTTTCGGGTTATTTCGGCGGCAAACACCTTGTCAGCACTTACGGGCAGACGGTGGAGTTTGCCGATTTCCGCGAATATCAGTTAGGCGACGACATCCGTCGTATCGACTGGAACCTGTTCAGTCGGTTTGAAAAGTACTTTCTTAAACTTTTCACCGACGAACGGCAGATGAACGTACAGGTATTTGTCGACTTTTCTGCTTCGATGGGAAAAGATAATTCCGACAAGGCGAGTTATACCACGGCGGCTGCCGCCGCGTTAGGCTTTCTTGCCGTGCAGAATATGGACAGGGTGACCTTCCACATAATGAAAGGCGAAAAGGCGGAAAATCCTTACGGGTCTATCGTCGGAAAGCAGGCGTTTTTCCGTGCGGTCAGCACATTAACCGAAGTTCAGTTCGAAGGCGATACCGATATCGAAAAATGCGTTACGGGCTGCCCCGAAGTTACGGTAAACAACGGTTTAAGCGTAATAGTTTCGGACTTTTTTACCGAAAGTAACTGGAAAAAGGCTGTAGACTATCTGTGCTATAAAAAACGGCAGGTGCTGCTTATACAAGTGCTTTCGCCCGAAGAAGCGGAGCCTATGTACGACGGCAGAATGAACCTTATCGATTCGGAATCGACCGATCCCGCCGATTTCCGCAACATGAAACTCAGAATAACCAAAAGCATGCTCGATTCGTATAACAAAGCGCTTAAAGACTACACGGACGACATGCACGAATTTTGCAAGAAGAGAGATGTGGGGCTGGTTACCGTCAGAACCGACGAGCCAATCGAACGCGTTCTGTTCGGCGATTTACTAAAGGTTGGTATAATGTCATGACGTTTTTAACACCGCTCGGTTTTTTGGCGGCGATAAGTATAATAATCCTGATTATCATATACCTTATCCGCCCCAATTACCAACAAAAATATATATCCAGTACGTTTGTATGGAAGCTTAGTCTTAAGTATAAGAAAAAGCGTATTCCCACGAGCAAGCTGCGCGATATTCTTATTATAATCTGCCAGATCGCGACCCTTGCGTGCTGCGCCGCTATCCTGGCGGGGCCCGTCAAGCAGCTTAAAGCGTTGATTTCTCAGAATGAAATAATAATCGTTCTCGACTCGTCCGCAAGCATGCGCGTTCAGTCGACCGAAACAGACGAATCGGGTATGACGGTTGCCGTAAGCAGATACGACCGTGCGCTTAAAATGGCCGAATCTCAGGCGAGAAGAGTGCTTGACGCGGGCGGCTTCGTATCGGTAATCAAGGCGAGCGAACAGCCCGAAATACTTCTTCAGCACGTAGATAAAGAAAACGAAACCCAATTCAACAACGCGTTTGCCGATCTTAAAGGCGACCTTGACGGAGAGACGTCCGGGTTCGACGGGCTGAAAGGCTGCGGCTACGGCGCTGCCGATATGGATAAAGCGATGACGTTATGCGAAGAAGTTCTCGATGCAAACCCGTCCGCCGTAACTTTTCTTTACACCGATATAGAATATCTTATCGTTCCCGAAAGCGTGCAGATTATAAACTGCAGAGCCGAAAAAACGAGCGACGAAGATCAGACGCCCGAATGGAACGTCGGAATACTCGACGTCGTGTCGGAGTTTACCGACGGTTCATATCAGTTTTCGGTAAAGGTGTCTGCTTACGGTGCACCGAGATCTTTCGGCGTTAAACTTTCGCTTATAAATCCCGACAACGGGCAGGAAACCGCTGGCGGTCTGGACGTTACGAAAACCGCCGTTTATTGCGACATAGACGAAGTTAAAACCATTACGTTCAAGTATAGAAGCGATAAAGATGCCGAACTCGGAGAAAACGAGATCGCTCTTTCGAATAACATAATTTCTTACGATTCGGCTATGGTCGAAATCATCAACGAAGACGACGTAGAAAACCCGTACGAAAAGACTTTTGAAGATTGCTTTTATGAAGACAACTCTTTCACGTTGCCCGGCTGTAAAAAGCCCGAACTGAAAATAGTGTACGTAAGTGATCTCAGAACGCCTTTCTTCAACGCCGTACTCGATATCTTAAGCAATCCCGAAAAGTCTTACTTCAAAGATAGCTGGAACATAGTCGTAACGACCGAAAAGCCCGATATCAAAGACGAAGATATTCCCGTTACGGGCTACGACTTTTATATTTATGAAGGCAGAACGCCCAAATATCTGCCTGCCGACGGCGCGTCGCTGCTCGTCAATGTACCCGAACTCCCTACCGGTTTAAGCGGAAATTATTCCGGATTGTTTGAGAAAAATACGTCCGTAAACCTTGAAAACAAAAACCCGTCGCATCCGCTGATGAAAAATATCAGAGCCGAAGATATAACTGTCACCAAAGCCTATCGTTTTACTTTCAGTGATCAGGACGGTTACGAATCGCTTATGGAAGTGGACGGCAGAACGGTTTTTGCCGCCAAGAAAGACAAGTTCGAAAAGGCGGCGGTGTTAACTTTCTCGGCTCAATATTCCAACATTACGCTTTTACCCGAATTCGGGTTTATCGTAAACAACTTCATAAACTACTACATTCCCGCTACTCTCGACAAGTACGTTTACGAAGTAGGCGAAGAAATAGGTCTGAACTGTGCGGGGTACGAAGTTTCCGTGCGGCAGGGCATGAGTACCGATATAAGCGACGACGAAGAACCGAATTCAGCAAAGAAGAATTTTACCGAATTCCCCGCGAAATTATCGATATCCAAAGTCGGCGGTTACAGAGTAAAAACTTTGCTTTCGGGCGAAGAATACGGCGCAGACGAAAAGAGTTTCGTTCAGGATATTTATATCCGCATGGCTGAAAGCGAAAGCAATATAAATCTTACAGAATCCGAACTTTACGATCCCTATCATGGCGCGGGGTACGAAGATTTCTTCAAAGATCTTGCCGTATACGTTGCCATTGCGCTTGTGGCGTTTATATTCGCCGAATGGTTCCTGCATCTGCGGGAAGGAATATAAGGGGGTGATAAAGTTATGACTAATTTATCGTTATCTTTTACCGTATCGCCCTGGCTGATGCTCCTTATCGTGGCGGCAGCCGCAGCAACGCTTATTCCTTATTTCCGTCTTGCCAAACGTTACAGACGAACAAGGAACCGTATCATATCCATAACCTTGCATCTTATCGTGTCGGTGCTTTGTATTTCCGTTCTTGCGGGCTTGCAGTTTACTTACGAAACCCCGAACAACGAAAACCGCATGATAATTCTGGTAGACGCTTCTTACTCTGCCGAAAACAAGATAAAGTCGCGCGATATGTTCGTTAACGAACTTATAAGCGACAGCGAAAGTTACAACTGTAAAATAGGTATAGTGGCGTTCGGGTTCGATCAGGAACTTATCTCCGAACCCACGACCGATATCGCGACGCTGAAAAACAGATATAAAGATTTTCAGGATAAAGGCAGCATGCCCGATTGCGATATCGACGCAACCGATATAGCCGCGGCTTTCCGTTATGCCGAAAAGCTTATCGATAACCCGCGCACGAGCAAGGTTATCCTTATTTCCGACGGTAAAGAAACAGACGAAAGTGCTCTCTCTTACGTTCGCAGCCTTACGGCAAAAGGCGTAAAAGTTGACGTCGTAAAACCGTATGAAGAAGACGTTTACGACAACAGGAGCGAAGTTCAGGTATGCGACGTAACTTTCCCGCAGGATTACATTACGCTCAACACCGAAACCACCGTTAACGTAACCGTCAAGTCCAAAACGGACGCGTCCGTTACCGTAAAAATTTACGACAACGCGGCAAGGGGCGCGGCTGTTACTCCCGTTATAAGTCAGGTAGAGCAGGTTAAAGAAGGCGAGCAGGAACTCAGTTTCAAACACGTCTTTACGGGCGACTCTTTCCACGAAGTAAGGGTCGAACTGTCGCTCGGCAACACCGTGCAGGAAACGACCGCGCGCAACAACGAATTTACCACCTATCTTATGATAGAAAAATTCGATAAACTGCTCATTGTGGAAACGTATGAAGGCTCGTCGGATAATCTTGCTTCGCTGCTTGCGGCGGACAATAAGAAGGTTGCCAACCTGCTTGAAAATCCCTTTGAATACAACGTTACGACCGTTGTCGTCGGTTCGCCCGAATTCGACGAAGCGGCTGCCAACCTGAATTCTTTCGATCAGGTCATACTCAACAACGTAGCCAACAAGGATATGCCCGATTGGTTCAAAACCGATCTTGAAAAATTCGTTTCCGAATACGGCGGCGGTTTACTGACCGTCGGCGGTAACGATCCCGAGGGTAACGTTCACGTTTACGACCGCGAAGATCTCGGCGACCTTAAAGACACAACCTATCAGAATATGCTCCCCGTAAGCGCGGTCAACTACACGCCGCCTATGGGCGTAGCGTTTATAATCGACGTATCCGGATCGATGAGCGGCGAAAAGCTCGAATATGCGAAGGTCGGTCTTGAATCGGCTGTCAGATATTCGCTTACCGACCGCGACTACGTTGCGATATTCACTCTCGATACGACTTACGGGCAGGTTCTTCCGCTCACGCCGAGATCCAATCTTACCACGATAATCAACGCGATAAGAAGAATTGGCGGCACGGGCGGCACGATAGCCACCAACGCTATTTCGAGAGCGGCTCAGGCTCTTAACGCCAACAGCGATATTTCAAGAAAACACATAATCATGCTCACCGACGGTCTGTTCGGCGACAAGGTTGAAGAAGGTCAAGACCCGCCTTACGTTAAAGAAGCGGGCATGCAATACCGCAACAACGGCGTTACACTATCGGTTATCGGTATCGACATGCAGGCAAACGGCGATGCTTACAACAAGGTCACGCAGATGACCGACGCCGCGGGCGGCAAAACCTACGTTATAACCAACGACGAAGAAATCGGTAAAAAAATCAGGGGCGATCTTAGTCTCGGCGAAGTCGGCGCGGTTAAAGAAGGTGTATTCGTACCCGTGGTCAACCGTGCGTCCGACCCCGTGCTTAACGGCGTTGAAACGCAGACCGCAACCGACGATAACGGCGAAGTATTATCCACACGAAAACTCGGTTTTGCGTTAGGAGCGTTTTACGGCGGAAGAATAAAGAAAAACGCCACGCTCGTCATTGCGGATAACTATCGTTCGCCTGTCTACGCTTATTGGAGCTACGGAAAGGGTACGGTCGGCAGTTTTATGTGCGACCTTAAAGGTACCGACGATTCTTACACAAAATCCGATTACGGAACGAGCGGTAAGGGTATATTTACAACCAAGTCCGGTCAGCAGTTGATTTACGGAATAGTAAGGGAGCTTATGCCCGAAACGCGAATGATCGCGGGCGAAGTCAACGCAAAACTTACCGAAGATAACTATATCAACACGCTGAACGTTTACAAGAACGACAACGAGAAACTCGAGGCGTATATAACCAAAGAAAATTCGACGTCTTTCGGGCAGGTGTCGCTGCTTGAAAATTCGTCCGATACGACCGCGGACGTTTATGTAACTTCGGCTTTCAGCGCGGAAAATCTGTTCAGCAGATGTACTTTCGTCGTACGTGAAGCGGGCGTTTACAAAATCACCGTTAAAGTTACCGACGAAGAAGAAAACGTTCGCGTAACCGAAATTTACAAGAGCTTCTCTTACTCGGCGGAATACGACATGTTTGCCGATAACGAAGACGCGGCGAATAAACTGCTCGATAACATCGCGTCTCGCGGCGGCGGGCAGGTTATTACGACGGCAAAGGGTCTTAACTCGGTATTCGACAACTTCGATCCGTTCAACCACCATGTGTACGATCCGAGAACTTTGTTTATAATCGTTTCGATAATAGCGTTCCTGCTCGACATAGCGGTAAGAAAGTTCAAATTCAAGTGGATACACGAACTTATTCGCGAATCCAAAGAAAAGAAAAATGGTCAATAATCGGCTTATAGGTCGATTATCGGGCTAAAACGCAATTACGGCAACTCGCTTTTATACACATAAAGCGAGTTGCTTTGAAAAAAGAAAAAGTCGGAGATTTATGAAGAATACGATGGAGAATACAAGGAGAATACAATGAAAAAACGGTCTTTGCTAATAGTTCTTTTTGCCTGCACGTTCGTATGCTCTCTGCTGCTTTATGCGGGGTGTTCGTCGTCAAGTAAACTCAAAACTCCGTCTATTACAGGTATCGACGAAGAAAACGTTTTATCGTGGACGGAAATCGAGCTTTCGCGCGGGTACCGCGTTTCTATAGAGAACGAAAGTGGTGTGGTGAAAGAAACCGTGACGGGTGAAACATATTTTTCTCTGGACGATCTCGAACAGGGGAATTACTACGTCAAAGTCTGTGCGATAGGTAACGGCAGAGATAAAAAAAATTCCGACTGGACTGAGCGTATCGACTTCAGCAAGGGGTATTCCACCGGACTTGTTTACAAACTCATCGAAGACGACACGGCGTATTCGGTAACCGCGGCGGGTAAGGCGAGCGGCGAAGTCGAAATCGAAGAATACTACCGCGGAAAACCCGTTCTTACAATAGGCGAACGCGCCTTCAAAAACAGCACGAGAATAACGGTTCTTAAAGTGGGCGCGAACGTTTCGACCATTGCGAACGAAGCGTTTTACGGCTGCACCGTACTTCAGAGAGTGGATTTGCCGTCCGACCTTCTTTATCTCGGGCAATCGGCTTTCCAGAACTGCTCGGCGTTAAAAACGATAACCGTTCCGTCCGGGCTCGATACTATCGAACAATACACTTTTGCATACTGCCGTAATCTTGCCGAAGTTATCTTCGACGTAAAGGAAACAGAACTCGACGACGGCTCCAAACAGTATGACGGCGTAACCGTCATAGCCGAAGGGGCGTTTACCGAATGCAGTTCGGTTAAGGAACTCGAACTTCCCATAACACTTACAGGCATTGACAAGTTGGCGTTTTCGAAAATGACCGAACTCGAAACGGTCACGATAAAAGACAACGTTACCTACATCAACAGCGAAGCTTTCAGAAATAACGTCAAACTCAGAGAAGTAGCGATAAGCAGAAATTCCGCGCTCGATTTTCTCGGTGTGAAAGCGTTTGCGGGTTGTTCCGAACTGACGGACATAACGTTACCCGATAAACTTACCGAAATAAGTCAGCAAGTGTTCTATAACTGCTCGAAACTCGCCAACATAAAGATTCCCGAAACCGTTCAGGAAATCGGAACGGACGCTTTCAAAGGCACGAAAGAATATACCGATCAGGTTGATTACAATGCGACTAACGGTCTTCGTAACTTCATTTTTATCGACAGATGGCTTGTCGAATACACCGACGGAAAAGACCTTACTACCAAAGAAAATCTGCCCGCGTTGAACGCCACCGTTTTAGGCGATAAACTTGATAGCAAAGGCGGACTTATCGGAATCGCGCAGGGCTGTTTTTACAACTGCACGAGATTAAAAACCGTCGTTTTGCCGGCTACCGTCAGATATCTCGGGCAGCAAGCGTTCTCGAAATGTTCTTCGCTCGAAACGTTCAGGACGGAAGAGTCGAGTCAGCTTATAAAAATCGGCGCGTCGTGTTTTGTGAACGACGGTCTTAAAATGATTTATCTGCCGTCGGGACTTAAGGAAATAGGCGCTCAGGCCTTTTACGGATGTTCGTCGCTCGACTATCTTATCGACGACGGCAACGGCGACAGAACGGTCAACAGAATACCCGAATCGGTCGAAAAAATCGGTTATGCGGCGTTCAGAAAAACAAAAATTTGGGAAGACGCCGCCAAAGACGACGGCACCACCGAAGGTTTGCCCAAGGACGGCGTTGTCAGAATAGAAATCGTAAGAAAAAGCGCGAGTGCGGGTAAACAGTACTACTGGATAGTCGATACCAATACAGACTCGGGCGACGAAACCGAAGTCAAGATATCCACCGTCGATTGCGGCGGCGATAGCGACAATTATCAGGCAAGGGGTATAGCCGACTACGCGTTCATGAACGTCGACTCGTTAAGAACGATAAGCAATTCGGCAAATCTTCGATATATCGGTGCGGGCGCGTTTTACGGCTGTACTTCGCTTTCGAGTTTCGAAATCTCTAACAGTCTTAAAGAAATCAGACCATATACTTTTTACGGTTGCACTTCGCTCGGCAGCGTAAGTATGTACGGCGGCAACGATTTTACGGTTGCTCTCGAATCGATCGGTCAGTACGCGTTTTTCGACTGCGAATCGCTTAAAACGTTCAGTTTCAAAAACACAAAAGTCAAAAGTATTCCCGCAATGGCGTTTGCTTTCTGCTACAGCCTTACCGATATCGATATGTCGGCAAGCGGAATTCAGTCGATAGGTTCGTATGCTTTTTACGGGAACTTCGCTCTTACCAAACTCGAATTGCCCGATACTATGACGGTTATCGGATACTATGCGTTTTTCGAATGCGAAGATCTTGCTCGGGTTAATTTTAACGACGGACTTCAGTACGTTATGGGCGCGGCTTTCTACGGCTGCCATTCGCTCAGAGAAGTAACTTTCCCGTCGTCGGTTATGTACGTCGGCGCAAAAGCCTTCTATAAATGCCCGCAACTCACTTCGGTCGTTTTCGAAACCGAAGAAACGGACGACGGAATAAAGGGCGTAAACTACATCGATAACTACGCGTTTTTCGCAGACGACAAACTCGGCTTTATCGATTTGCCCGCTTCCGTTAAGTATATCGGAAAATACGCATATAAAGGCATCGACGGCGCAGAGTCGGTAACTCTTTCCGGAAATGTCGAAACGCTCGGCGCGCACGCGTTCTACGGGCTTGACAATATCACCGTTTACACCGAATATCAATCGGCTCCTTCGGGCTGGTCGGTAAAATGGAACTCGGCTCAACGCCCCGTAGTCTGGGGTTGCACGCTCGACGAAAGCAAGACTTACGTCGTTTCGCTCACCGTCGGAAAAGATACTTTCACGGGTACCAATATTTATCGTTCGCTTTCCGCTCCGAGAAGAGCGGGTAAAATTTTCGCGCATTGGTCGCTTACCGAAAACGGCGAATTCGCTTATTCCGAAACCACCGTCAAAGACGCGCCCGTCGGTACCGTTTTATACGCCGTATGGAACGACCCCGACTGGTATTGCGAAAGAGACGATCAGGGCAGAATAGTGTATATCATCGTCGGCAGCGGCGAAATTCCCGAAGAATTTTTAACTAACCCGACCGCGGGCGAAGATTCCGAAGACGACGATACCGATATAGGCGCGGTAAAACTCAGCGGCTGGTCGTATAAGCGCGGCGAATTCCCCACCTTCCTTAAAGGCAAGGGGTTCCGCGATTCCGACCTTAGTCTGCTCAAGCCCGGCACCAGACTTTACGCGGTTTATTACACCGATGCCGAACTTTCTTCCGCCGCCAAAGCGTATACCGAAAAATACGGCGCGAAAAAGAGTAATAAATCGAACTCCGGCAGTCTGTGGGGGTGAACAACCGTGTCAAAACGCGCGGTTTACCCGAAGAAAGAGAACGGAAAGGATATAATGGCTGCGAACGTGCGGCAAGTAACGTAAAATTGTATGCATAGAAAATACAATTTTTGCATAAAACGGGGGATTTGAAGGTAAAAACTTCAAGTCCCCTTATGTTTTTTTATCCCGATTGACCCAAAATCGTAAAAACGCCGTTCCGTCGGAGCGGGTAAAAAGCATTTTTTCAGCTTAAATCGTCGCAATCTCAAATATATTTGCGCGCGCAAGGTATAATATATTATATATATAATATTTTTTTGCGGATTATGAAAGAGTGTTGCGTATACGGCTTGTTTTTGCTTGACGGACAATCGGCTATAGTGATATAATCAAACCCGTTCCGAGATTATCGGATTTTGCAGATATAATTATAACTTATACCTGCAATAGGCACAACTTAACTCTCCGCGGAGTAATCTGCGGCAATAAGCGATGACGGCGGAAAATTAAAATCCGTCGGAAATTTACGAAAAACACCTTTACGGAGTAGATAAAATGAAGAAAAAGACAATTTTGACGACAATCCTGATACTTCTTTGCTGCGCAAACTGTCTTTTTGCGATCGGCTGCAAGAAGAAATGCACCGTAACGTTTGAAACCAACGGCGGAAGCGCGGTTTCGAAAGCAGAGCTCGCAAAAGGCGAAGAACTTTCTCTTGCCGATAAAGTTACGCAGAAAGACGGCTACGTTTTTGACGGCTGGTACCTTACCGAAAATTTTTCGGGCGAAGCCGTAACGAGCGTTAAAGCGGATAAAAATCTGACCGTTTACGCTAAATGGACGCAGACGGCCGAACTCGTACTCAAAAATGCCGACGGCTCGGTTTACAAAACGATCAAAGCCGCTGTCGGGCAGAAAATCAAACAGTACATCGAAAACGAGAAACCGGCAAGATCGGAAAAAGTTCCCGAATCGAAATTTCACGGTTGGTATACCGATAAAAACCAGGTCGTCGGCGACAACGCGACTTTATCTGCGGGCGGGCTTACTCTCACGGCGACTTACGAATACAAATACACCGTCAAGGTCGAACTGCAGAATCTCGACGACGACGGATATACGCTCGACGAAAAACTTACCATAATCGGCTACGGGCTTAAAGACGCGAAGATCGCGCCCCCCCGTATCGACGGCGTACAGGCTGTAGACTCGAGCGCAAGCGGAACGATTTCTTCTACAGAAGTAAACGAGTTCACCTTCAGATACAACAGAAGCGTTCTCACCGTTACCTATAACGCAAACAAACCCGACGGAACCCGTCTTACCAAAACCGAAAGAGTCAAATACGGCAACAAAGCGGTTTCCGCTCCCGTAAACGACTGGACGGTAGACGGATATCTGCTCAGCGGGTGGTCGACCGAAAGAAACGGCGACGTCGTTTACGGCGTTAACGTCATTCCCGACAATTCCGTTTATCAGAACGGCGGCGCGCTTGTTTCCACCGACGACATTTGTCCCACGTCCGACGTAACCCTTTACGCTAAGTGGTCTGTCGGTTATTCCGATATGTTCGGCGGCAGCGACAAGATTTTCGTAATCGAAAAAGCGAACAGCGAATATCAGGTTCTGCTTTATCGTGCGGAAACCTATTTCAGAGGCGAATACAACGCCGCAAGCAAGGCTTTCAGGTTCGATACTTCTTCGAACGACAGCGAAGGTATTACATTCACGGGTTATATCGTAACCGGTACGAACTTTGCCTACACCGATAACAGCCGCGCTAAGAGTTACAGCAAATACAGCCTTAAATTCTCGTCGCGCAGCGCAAGCGTCAACGTCGACGCCAAAACTCAGCTTGTGTTCGACAACTCGAGCAAGGCTACTTACAAAAAACTTGCCGACGCCAACGGCAACGATTACAGCAAGCCTAAAGAATCCAACGGCAGTTACGTTATAGACGAAAACGGTCTGTATGTAATCACCTTTACCGACGGCGAACTTGCAGGGCAGACGATGAACTGCATTATCGGTTCTTACGGTTCCGACCCCGTCTTCCTTGTAAGGGACGAAGAAGAATACGGCAAGATCCTTTATCGCTATCAGGTTTATAAAGGCGCGCTTGGCAGAATCGACGAGAAATACGGTTACTATCTCGCGCTCAACGGTTTCGGAATGGCAACCTACGTTGCTTCGCAGTCGCAGAACTTCTACTACAACTATAACGGCGCGTACATGGATCTGTATTCGTCTAACGGTTCTTACGCAGGCTCGTTCAGACTTATCGAGCAGGACGGCGAAGTTGTGGGTTACACGACTTATAACTCGACCTTGCAGAATACGTTCACGGACGGCGACAGAACGCTCGTTCTCGACGGTTCTTACAACGCGACCTATTTTGACGGCAAGACGTCCACTGCGGGCATGTTCTATACCGTCAAGTCGACCGGTCTTGGCGGCATACTCGTTAATTTCTGTGACGTCAACGGTCAGAACGAAAGGTATTTCATGCTCAGAGCGGAAACGGTAGACGGCAACACCGTTTATACGTTTGCCGACGCCGAAGCCGAATATGCCGAATATTCGTACGTTCGCGGAGCATACAGATATTCCGATCGTCTTATCGTAATTACGGGTACCGATAAAATGTCCGTTTACGGTATGAACCGGAGCCGCGGCTATGTGCTGCTCGCTTCGGGTTCCTGCGAACTTATCGACGAAAAAACAAACACTTACAGATTTTTCAATATCGTTGCGAACACCGCAGCCGATTTTGAAAACCTTGTAAATAAAGAAGGTTTCGGTTACGAATATTCGACCGACTTTACAAATTGCAGCGAAATTACCTTTGCCACTTATACGCTTTATTCGAGCAGCGGCACCAGCAGCGTAATTTACTGGAAAACGATCACGCTTAAAGAAGGCGATTCCAAAGACGAAAAACAGACCTATACAAACGTATCGGGCGAGCAAGGCAGCCTTGTCGTTTACGGCAGTCATATCGAAGTCGATGAAAAAGACGAAACCAAAAGTACTTTTGTTTACGGCGCGTTTGCAAACTTCACCAAAGACAATACGGTTTACAGCGGTTTGTTCTCAAAACGTACCAATTCCGACGGCAGCACCAGCTTCTTCTATCTGCAGGCGATCGTCGAAACGGATAATAAACTTTCGTATAAGTACTTCGCGTTCGATATCGACGAAGAAGCAAAGACTTACAGGCTTTACGATTATATGCCGTCTTTCGCTTACGCGGTAACGACTAACGGCTATATTACGAGAAACGAAGTAATGGAGCTCGACGGTAAGGGCGGCGCAACCTACACGGTTGTAAAACAGGACGAAACCGCAGAAGGCGGAAAAGTTACCACCGCAACCGAAGGTACGGTTGAAACGACCGAAGAAGTCGTCGGCGGCGTAAACGTTATGAAGTTTACCGCTAAAGACGGTTCGCAGACGTTTGATTTCATTACCTTCACGTCGGGCAACAACAACGTATTTGCAAAACGCAGCAGCGATCTCGGCGGAACTTACACTTTCGCCGACGGCGGAATCAGCAGATTCTTCAGTGATCTCGGCGTATGCAAATCGCTCACTCTCGACGGCTTCATTCTAGCGAAATACACTTACGAAACCACTACGACCGACGATAACGGCGTCGAAACCAAAAAAGACGAAAGCATCACGTTCTTCTATTTCGATACTTCCGTCGAAAATCAGGTAATGCTTGTTCTTACCGTTTCGCAGACGAGTTATACTTTCTACGTAGACCTTAATAAAGCGGAAAACACATGTACCGTTCGCAACACCGAATACGGCCAGTTCGTGTTCCTTAAAAACCAGTCGGCTTCGGGTATGATCTTCGAACTCGACGGTTACGGCAACGAAGGCGATTTCGGGACGGTCGCTCACGCAAAGGTTTACGACTATGCGAGAAAAGAAAACGGCGAAGTAATCAGATATAAAGTAGATAAAAATGGTAAATTCGAGCTCGATACGAACGGCGAATATATCGAAGACCCGAACGGTAAAGCAAGACAGATAACGGTAGACGAAAACGCTTACTACAAGTTCATAAAAGAAAACGATAAAACTTATATCGTTATCAGGTACAAATCGGTAAAAGGCGATTACGTCGAAACCAAAGGTATTCTTACCACCGCGCAGAGCGGCAACAGTACGATTAACGTTTTCGTGGAAGTCGCAACCGAAGTGGAATATACCTATATCAATTCCGAAGACTGGTCTGTTCTCGTTCTTACGAGCTACGGCGTGGCAAGAAGAATAGACGGCAGAACGGGCAGAGCGACTGTAGGTTCGTATACGCTCATTACTCCGAGCGAAGGCGAAGCTTACGGTTTGCTGTACTTTTATGTAAGCGCGACCGATTCCTGCATTTACAGATACAACACCGAAGGCCGCACGGTAGAAGCGCAGAACTTCAATCAGAAAGGTTACTACACCGAAGACTTGTATTCTCTGTACTTCAGCAGCAACGGTTATGCTACCTACGCCAAAGGCGACGACAGCAGAACCTACTACTACGAAATGACTATTGTTAACGGTAAAGAAATTTACACGTTATACTATCAGGATTGGACTGCCGACGGACACAACGACTACGGTTTCGTAAAAGTAGAATTCGGCGAACAGACCAACGTTAAAGAATGGGGTGTAAACGGCGAAACCGAAAAGTATTACGCTACGAGCGGTTCGGACGTAAGTTTTGCAAGAAGCGAAGAAACTTCGGCTTATTATCCCGTAAATTACAGCGACGATACAAAGGCATATTTCGGGAACTTTACTTTCAAGCCTAACGGAAAAGACGCCTTCTCCATCACCGCGGCTATCGACCTTCTCGATAAAGACGGCAATCCGCTTAAAGACTCCAAGGGTAACCCCATAGTCTTCAGCGGCACCATTAAACGCGAAAAGAACGAAGACGGTTCTTTCCACACTTACTTCGATCTTACCGCTTCGGGTAACGCTCACTTCCTGTTCGATATCACGCTCACGTTTGCGGGGCAGACGGGCAGCACCTACACCGTCGATTCGATGGTATGGGAAATGTCGGGCGGCAGCCGTGCTTATAACGACGGAATGGCACTCCTTTATATGTCGGCCCTTCAGGGCGTAACCGTTACCGAAGAACAGATTCAGGCGATTAACGAAACCAATTACGGAACGTTTGCTTTCAGAAAAGTATTCGATAAAGACGGTGAAGAAACGGGCAAAACCGTAGAAGCAACTCTTACGGAATACTTCCCGCTCAGAAACAGCGAAGATAATTCGATCCTGACATTCGAAAACGAAACCGGTCGTAAAGAAACCGTTCAGGGAAGCGGTAGTAACGAGAAACCGGTTACCGTTGTCACCACAAGCGACTTTACTTTAACCGGCAGCACGTTCAGGTTGTTTATGACCGATAAGGAAAACAACCGTTACTCGATAGCGTTCACGTTCAGCAAATATCAGTACTTCTCGGGTTACGGCTACACGATCGACGCTATAAACCATGTAAGCGAACTCCAGACCGAATATATCGGCAAGAAGTACGACGTCACGGTCGAAAGAGTATTCTTTACCGAAAACGAATCGGTTGTTCTCGGCAGAGTTTATTCGGCTACTATCGCATTGAACGGCGAAAACGTCGCTGTATCTCAGTCGACTTACGGCAGAGACGCCGAAGGTGCGGTCGATTACAATTCGCTGTGGCTTGTTTCGAGAACTACGGGCGAAGTCGTAACGGGTACCGACAGCGACGGCAACGAAGTCAAAGAAAGCAGAGTTCTTTCTTCCGTACTTTACAAAGTCGCGTTCGGGGCTGAAAACGGCGCGATCGGCGAAGAAAATCCCAAGTACGATACGATCAAGTCGTTCGAAGCGATCGAAATGAAAGTCGCTTACAACAACGCAGGTTCTTATGTAGAATACACCGAAGACGAAGCCGGCAATGTGGACGTTAAGCTTTACGTTGTTAAGAACACTTCGTCGGTGTTCGGAACTTATTACACGACCTACTATGCGAAATCCACTTCGTACGACGAAGAAAACGGCAAGTATGTGGTATCGTTCTACGGCGACACCGCAAGAGATATCACCGTCGCGTTCAACGGTGATAAGACTTCCGTAGAAATCGGAAGCAACTGAAAATAAACCGAAGTTATCCCGTCGGACTGAAAAAGGCCGACGGGGTAAGCCATGTTTTACAGATTGCGAAAAAATGCGATTTTCGGGCAAAAATACCGCCCGTACTATACAAGGATAAACGAAAATGACAAAAACAAAGAAAAATTCCATAAGAATACTGTCGTTTATGATGGCGGTTTGCCTTTGCGCGGGACTTTTTATAAGGCAGGTTCCCGAAAACGCTTCGGCAAATCTGCCCGAAACATCCAACATAACCAAATTAAACAACAGTATATACAACGACCTGAGCAGTCTGCTTGACGACGGCAACGTTTCGCTTCTTCCCGAAACCGTTTCCGACGGGCAGGACCTTTCGGTTATCGTCGCAATGTCGACTACCGACGTTGTTTCCGCATACGAAGCGTCGGGTTCCGATCTTTCCGTTTCCGATTATATAAAGAGCGGTAGCGCAAACTCCTATTTAGCCGCCGCCGAACGCGAAAGAACTTCGCTTTACCGCGTTCTCGACGCGTCCGGCATCAAATATACTCCCGGTGACAGTTACGATAACATATTGAGCGGTTTCGAAATAACCGTCAAAGCGTCCGATTTTTATAAGGTAGAAAAAGTTCTTTCCGAAAGAAAGGCGAAAGTTATCGTCGGCGACGTTTACGAAAAACTCGAAACCAAGCCGGTTATAAACGATGCGGTTAACGCCGACTCTATCGACGAAGAAACGGGTATTTTCAAAAACACCATCAAAGACGCGATACAGGGCATGACTATCGACGGCAGCGGCGTTGTTGTCGCCGTTCTCGATACCGGTCTTGATTATACGCACGACGCGTTCAACGCAAGCCGCTTTGGTTCGACCAATCTCGTGCTTGACAGAAACACTGTTTCGGCAAAGATAAGAAGCGGCAAACTCAGCGCAGCCGAAACCACCAAAAATCTCAGCGTTGCGGACGTGTATCTCAGCAATAAGGTTCCTTACGCATACGACTATGCCGATAAAGATCCCGACGTTTTGCCTATCAACTCCGAACACGGTACGCACGTTGCGGGTATTATCGCGGGGCAAGACGACGTAATTACGGGCGTTGCTCCCAACGCGCAACTTGCCATAATGAAAGTTTTCTCCGACGAAACCGACGGCGCAAAAACGTCGTGGCTTCTCGCCGCATTGGAAGACTGCGTGACTTTAGGAGTAGACGTTATCAACATGTCGCTCGGTACAAGTTGCGGCTTTTCAAGGCAAGACGATAAAGAAAACGTTGCCACCATTTACGAAAACGTTAAAAAAGCGGGCATTTCGCTTATTGCGGCAGGGTCCAACAGTTACAACGCGACGATGGGTTCCGAAAAGAACGGTAACAACGGCCTTACCATTCACCCCGATTCGGGTACCGTAGGTTCTCCGTCCACTTACGACGCGTCCTTGTCGGTTGCTTCGGTAGACGGCGTTATGACCAATTACATGATACACGAAGGCGAAATCATTTACTACACCGAAGCGTCAACTTCCGACGCGAACAAGAAAAAGAACTTCGTCAACGAAATTCTTGATTACGTCGGAGCAGACAGTTATTCGTTCGAATACGTCACTATTCCCGGGATAGGTAAAGAAAACGATTATCCCGACGAAGATTACACCAACAAGATTGTTCTTGTAGAACGCGGCGACACCACGTTCGAAGAAAAAGTCCGTGTTGCGCTTAAAGCTAAAGGCGCGGCGGGTATTATAATTTACAACAACGTTTCGGGTAATATCTCGATGTCCGTCGGCGACGACGTCGGCGCGGTCTGTTCGCTCGCGCGCGACGAAGGAAGAGTACTTGCTTCAAAAGAGCGCGGCACTATCGAGATCAGCAGGAAAAATCAGGCGGGCCCGTTCATGTCCGACTTCTCGTCATGGGGTCCCACTTCAGACCTTAAGATCAAACCCGAAATCACCGCTCACGGCGGCGAAATCAAATCGGCTATCCCCGGCGGCGGCTACGAAAAACTTTCGGGTACTTCGATGGCGGCTCCTAACCAGGCGGGCGCAACCGCGCTTGTTCGTCAGTACGTTAAGTACAGCGGAAAGTTCGGTAATTACGAAAACGGCGAAATCGACGATGTCGACGTAACCAAAATCGTTAACCAGCTGATGATGTCGAGTACCGACATATTATATAATAAGAACGGACTTGCCTATGCGGTAAGAAAGCAGGGCTCGGGTCTTATGAGTCTTACCAAAACGGCTTCCACTTCTTCTTACATTCTTACGTTTGAAAAAGAAGACCTTGAAAAAGGCTTAAGCGGAATGACCGACGCCGAACTTCTCTCGCTCGCAATGGATAAGAGCAAACTCGAACTCGGCGACGATAAGAACAGAACGGGCGTTTACAAAATGACGTTCGGTATCAATAACTTCAGTAATCAGGCGGCTACTTACGACGTAGGTTCGATCGCTCTTACCGAAGGCATCAACAAAGAATTCACTTCGCACGGCGACGCTACCGTTACCATGAACGGTTACGGCTTAACGGGTACGGCGAAAGTCAACAGCGTTTCGGGCGGTTCGAGCAGCGGCAACAAAGTTACCGTAGCCGCGGGCAAGATCGCAATAGTTACCGTAACGCTCACTCTTTCCGAAGAAGATATAGCGTATCTCGAACAGGAATATAAAAATCCTGCAGAAAAAATATTCAAATACGGTATGTATATCGAAGGTTTCATCACTCTCGCGGGGCAGAACGGAGTAACGGATATCAACGTTCCTTTCCTTTCTTTCTACGGCGACTGGACCGAAGCCCCCATCTTCGACGAAGAATATTACGACACCAATAAAGACGAACTCAACGACGGGCTTAACTCCGAAGATAAACTTATGGCAGACGCTTACGCGACCAGAGTTATCGGCGGACTTTACAGCGACTATATCGCAACGCTCGGCAGTTACTACTTCAAACAGAGTTCTTCGGCAACCAAAATTTATGCGGAAAAGAGTCATATAGCAATTTCCAATCAGGTGGCGGAAAACAGCAATTCCAACTATACGATTTCGAGCATCAGATCGATTTCTGCAGGGTTAATGCGTAACGCCAAGAAGATTATAATCACCGCGACCGAAGCGTCTACGGGAAAAGAAGTCTTCCGCGACGAAATTCTCAACCAGATGAAGTCGTTCAGTTCGGGCAGCACGATTTATGCGTCTTCTATAGACGTAGACGAAGCCAACAACGGTTTCAGCGCGCTCAACTACGACCTTAAAAACAACACGCAGTACAATTTCAGGGTAGAAGCGTATATCGATTACGGCAATTATTCCGACCAGAAAAACGCAAGACACGTTTTCGAGTTCCCCGTATATATCGACTTCGAAGCACCCGTAATTTCCGACGTGGAATTCCGTTCGGAATACGACAAGACCACCAAGAAAAACAGACTGTATGCCGACATGTACGTTTACGATAACCACTACACGATGGGCATTCAGGTCGGTGAAATAGTTGCGGCAAAACCGTCGTCGGGCTACTCGTTCACGATGCAGACGTTCGGCAACTACGTTACCCCCGTATATTCGTCTTTCAATTCGACGAGCAAGGTAACGTTCGAACTCACCGATTATATCGAAGATATCAAGAACGCAAAAGGTATTCTTACCGAAGACGGACAAACCAGCACGATGGTTCGTAACTCCAACTCGTTTATCGCTACTTGTTACGACTACGCAATGAACAGCGCGACGTACGAAATCAAGATTCCGTATGATATTCTCGACGTATACTTCACCGAAGACGAACTCTGGCTCAGTCCCAACGAAACCAAGAGCCTTACCGATCTTATCAACGTTTATCCTTACGAAAAATGGGGCGAAGTGCTCGATTACGAAGTAACTTACAACGTTTACGACGAAACGACCGGTAAATTCGTAGAATATCAGGACGTTGACGGCAAAGGCGAAGGCAGAAAATACGTTGATATCATCAGCGGCAGTATAGTTGCAAAAGCCAGCACCGCAAAAACTACCGACGAAAGCAAGCGCGCTTACGTTCTTGTTAAACCCAAGGCGGTATCGGGTAGTTCGGCTGCGTTCCCGTCGCTTAAAGTTTACGTTCGTTCCGAAGACGACGACGGCTACAGAAAAATAGGTACGCCTACCATTCAGAACTTCAGAATTGTCGATTATAAAACCGATTTCGCGTTCTACAATCTCGATTCCGAAGACAGAAATATCGGCTTCACGGGGAACGTAAGCGAAGTTGAAAAGGACGCTTACGGCAACTATATTTTCAAAATGTACCCGTTCGAAAAGGTTACGCTCAACGTTGCCGGCGATAAGTATTCCGACGGCATCGAATTCCGTTTCAGAAGCGACGACGAATCTATCGTCAAAGTAGATTCCAAGGGACAGATTACCGCCGTATCGGAAGGCGAAGCGGGCGTAGCCGCAGTCGTATATATCAACGGCAAGGCGACCAACTACAGCGTATACGTCAACGTAACCGTTAAAGATCCGTTCAAGTTCCAGGCCATTTATCTTATGAGTTATAAGGGCGCGGGCGGAATGGAAAACGGCTCGTTCAACGGCGTTGTGGATATCCCGTCCGATAAGGGTATAACCACCATTTACGACTATGCGTTCTCGGGCTACAGATATGTAGACAAAGATCTTAACACCGGCGACGTTATTACCGAAGAAGATCCTTACTATATCAAGCAGTACTATATCGGTAACAGCGCGATAAAGAAGATTATCATACCCGAAGGCGTTACGACCATCAACAAATACGCGTTCGCATATCTTACCGAACTTACCGAAATCGTTCTGCCGTCAACGCTGACAAAAATCGGCGTAGGCGCGTTCGAAGGCTGTAACAAACTGAAAACTATTTCTTTCCCGAACGGCAACAATCTGCAGTTTATCAATAAAGACGCGTTCAAGATGGCTGAAGCGGGAACGGTATACAACTTCTCTTACGACGACGAAGACGGCGAAATAGTAACGCTCGGTCAGTCCGAACTCACGCAATTCCCGTTCGGCGATAAACTCGTTGCAATCGGAAACTACGCGTTCGAAAACTGCGAACTCGACAACGTAAGACTTCCCGAAACATGCCAGTCGATAGGTATCGGCGCGTTCAGAAACTGTAAGAACCTTTCTACCATTAAGTTCCTGAGCGTCAAACCCGTAAAAGCGGGCGCGCATGCGTTCGAAGGTTGTGAATCGCTTACCTATCTCGAACTTAAGGCTCAGGTTATTTCGGCTAACGCCTGCAGCGATATGACTTCGCTCGAAACGGTATATCTCGGCGCAAACGTAGAAGTTATCAACAAACTTGCGTTCGCGGGCTGCACGTCGCTTACGAATTTCGAAATAGATAAAAACAACAAGACTTTCAAAGTCGACGAAAACAATTCTTCGTTGATTTACAGCAATCTCGGCGACAGCGAATCAAGCGGCAGAACGCTTGTTCTTGTCGCTCCCGGATATGACAAAAAGGTGCTTACTCTCGATAGCGTATATGAAGAAATAGCGCCGGGCGCGTTCTCTGCTACCGAAACCAATAAGGGTAAAATCAACCAACTTGTTGCTCCCGGAGTTACGAGAATCGGCGAATACGCTTTTGCGGAAAGCAATATATCTCAATACACGTTCGGAACGCTCACCGAAATCGGCGAATACGCTTTTGCCGGTTCCGGAATAACCGAGTTCCCCTTAATCGAAGCGGGAGCGACTATAGGCGATTACGCGTTCTGTAACACGTCGCTTAAAACGCTCACCCTTACGGGTAAGACGGGCGTTAAGATAGGCGCGTACGCGTTTGCAAACTGCAATAAGTTAGAAACCGTTACTCTTGCAGACGAAACCGTTATCGGTTCGCATGCGTTCTATTCCGAAATTTTCGCCGCATACGAAAACTATAAATACGGAGTAAGAGCGGACGAATACCTTGCTTCTCACTTCAAAAACTACTATACTAAGTATGCAAGCGCAGATAATCTGTACTATTTCGATTATACCAAAGCAAGCAGTTCGTCGTTGACGACGGTAACGCTCGGCAGCGGTACGGTAATAGGAGATTATGCGTTCTCGGGCAACTGCAAACTTACTTCCGTAACGCTCGCGGCAAACGCAAACGGTAAAGCGGATACTTCCGTCGGCGCATACGCGTTCTACGATGACCCCGCTCTTACGAGCATCAATCTCGAAAACGCATACGCTATCGGCGATTACGCGTTCTCGGGCAGCCAGCCGCTCTCTTACGAATTCCTTGAATACAGCAACGGCAGACGTTATGTATACAAGGTAGTCGAAAGCGTAAAACTCGGCGAAGAAATCGTCGCTTCGAGATACGCAAAAGGCAACCTTGCGTCCGTCATAACTGCAGCAGACCTTTCTAACGTCGCGTCGCTCGGCGAAGGCGCGTTCAGAAACTGCGTAAACCTTGCAACCGTTACCATGTCCGACGCAATCACCGAAATCGGCGCGTACACGTTCAGCGAAACCGCAATCGGCAGTATCGATCTGAGCGGCATGACGGTCATAGGCGACTATGCGTTCTACGGCACGAACTTTGGCTCGGCAGATCTTAGCAACGCTCAGTCGATAGGTAAATATGCGTTCGCATTGACCGCTTTAACCGAAGTTACTTTCGGTAATAACGCAACCGAAATCGGCGACGGCGCGTTCTGGTACTGCACCAAACTCGATTCCGCAGACCTTAGCAACGTAGCGACGGTAGGAGCAAGCGCGTTCGAGCATACCGCTCTTATAAGCGCAGATCTTACAAGCGCAACGCGCGTAGGAAGTTTTGCTTTCGGTGACACCGCGATCGGTAAAGTCACGCTCGGCGAAAATCTCACCATGCTTGGCGACAACCCATTCTACGGCTGCGAAATCAAAACGTTCGGCAGAGAAGAAAAGGTTGAAAACTTCAACAGCGCGACTTATGTAAACGAAAATTACGCTCTTAACGACAGCGTACTCGTAGAAGACGGCGTACTCTATCTTAAGACGGGCGACAATTACGAACTCATTTCTTACCCGCAGGGTAAAACCGACGTATCGTTCACCGTCAAGAGCGGGACAACCCGTATTGCGGCGCGCGCATTCATGGGCTTCAGTCCCGTAAACGTTGTTCTGCCTTACGAACTCAAGAGCATAGGCGACAAAGCGTTCTATGACTGCGGTAATCTCTCGACCGTTGTATTTACCGGTCTTACCGCTCCCGCGCTTGAAGAACAGTACGACGAATTCTATCACTACGGCGATAACACTCCGTTCGTAACAGTAAGCGACGGCGTATCGTCCGGATTGTCGATTTCCAAGTACTATATGTGGAATATCGGCACTCACTACAATAACTACTACTACGGCGCGAACTTCATAAACTACGTCGGAAAAGTTGACGCTAATCTCACGATGATTTATCCCGCGAACGGCACCAACTACAACGAATTCATTTACGGAAAGTACTTCAACACGATGATTCAGGGCCCGCATGCGGCAACCGCAAGAACTCTTGCCGTCATCGCGCAGATAGAAGCGTTGCCTTCGCAGATAACGCTTTCGCATAAAGGCCTTGTTACGGCGGCTCGTAACGCTTATAACGAACTCGGCGTAACCACGCAGCAGGCACTCGTTACCAACTACGAAAAATTGACCAACGCCGAAGCTACCATCGAATTCCTTTCCCGCAGAAACGACAGCTCGTCTTCCGAAGATTCGTCTGCGGATAATAACAACGGCGGCGTTCCCGTCGTACTGTGGATAGTAATTCCATGCGTGCTTATCGTGGCGGCTGCAGTTGTAGTTTACTTCATGGTATTTAAGAAAAAGATCGGCGCAAAAGCCGAAGATAACTCGGCTGACGACGCCAAGAACGAACAAACCGAAGACTCGCCCGAAGACAATTCGGACGACGAAAATTAAACCAAAGGTTGAATAAGTTATGAAAAAATTATTCATCGGAATTTTAAGCGTTTTGTGTCTTATTACTCTTTGCGCGGGTTTAACCGCCTGCGCAAAAGATAAGACGGAAGAAGACAAGTTGAGAGAGCAGGGCTATCTGATTTCGGTCAGATACGACGCAGGCAACGGCGGAAAATTCCTTAATCAGGAAAACAGATACGTTCTCGACATGTTCAATCCGTCAAGATACACAAAGGACGCTTCGGGCAAGATTTATATCAAACTTTTAGATCCGACCGATAAAAAGCGCGGTTCCGCAACGTTTGCTCTTACGAGAGAAGGCTATTTCTACGCGGGTTGGTATCAGAAGCGAGAGCTTGTCAGAAACGCAAAAGGCGAAGTAGTGGACGAGCAGGGTAAAACGCTCTATCAGGAGCCTATAACCGAAGAGTTCTACTATGACGAAAAATTCGAAAAAGCGGCTGTTCCCGCTTATACATATTCCGATCCGTGGGATTTCGATAAATCTCTTGAATATACGGTAAACGGCGAAGTGTTGGATATGACGTTGTATGCGGCTTGGGTTCCCTATTTCTCGTTCGAGTATTACGCTAAAAACGAAAAAGGCGAATGGGCAAAATACGGCGAAACGTCATTCAACTATAAATTCAATTCGACTGCGGGCGAAGGCGGAACGGAAGGCGATCTTAACGTTTGCTATCTTCCCGACTGGAGCGAAACGATCGACGGCGAAAAGTGCGGATATATGAAGTACGATCGCACCGGCACTTCGTTTACTTTCCCCGATAAATTCGGCTACACTTTCAAAGCAGCGTATACCGATATAAGCGATAAAGGCGAACTTTCTGGTCAGATAACGACGAGCATCAGACATTCCGGTTCTATGGATTATTCCACCGCGACCGCGATTAACTCCGTTCAGAAGATTTACGTCGATTTCGACGAGGGTACAAGATTCATTATCGCAACCGCAAAACAACTCGCCGATAACGCAAGCAGTACGGGAATGTATACTATAATCAAAGATCTCGACTTCAACGGCGTTAACTGGCCGGCTGCTTTTGAAAGCGGCACTTTCCAGGGTAAAATCGACGGCGGAAATCATACCATTAAAAACGTAACGGCAAAACATGCCACCACCGCTTACGGTAACGGCGGCTTGTTCGGTAAAATCGCAAAAGACGCCGAAGTAAAAGACATAACCTTTGAAAACGCTACGCTCGATATAAGCAATATTTCTATCAACGAAACGTTTGAAACAAATCTCGGTCTGTTCTCGGGCAATATCGAAGCGGGCGCAAAAGTAAGCAATATATCGTTAGTTAAATCGACTATCAGAATAAAAGCGGATATTCCCATACGTTCCAACAACACCATTTACATGTTAGCGGGCGGAGATTCTCGCGGGGTAACAAGCAACGGCATAGACCTTGTTCTTTACGGCGCGCCTGTTTACGGCGGAAAATATCTGTATTCTATCGACTTCGATAAACTCGAAAACGTCGAAACGGAAATAGACAAGACCAAGATATACAACAAAGAAGTTGTATTGAAGACTATCGAAGAAGAAGAAATAGAACAATTAACCAAGCAAACTATTCTGGAGGAATATAAATAATGAAAAAGAAAAAAAAGCTGATAACAATCATAAGCGCGGCTCTTGCGGGAGTTCTCTGCCTGACCGTGATTCTGGTTGTTGCCTTGTCCGGCAAGAGCGGTAAAAAAGACGCTATTTATCTTATGATAGACGAAACGAGCGGCTTGTTCAACCCGTTTTACGCAACTGCGGGCACCGACCATGACGTTATCGGAATGACTCAGATCGGCATGCTCTCCACCGACAGGAACGGCGCAACTACCGCCGGCGACGCCGAATCCACCGTCGTAAAAGCATTCTCTTATAAATACGACGAAGCGAAAGACGAAACGGTTTACAATTTTGTAATCAAGAACAATCTTAAATTTTCCGACGGCGTAACGCTCAGCATGAACGACGTTATGTTCAACATTTACGAATATCTCGACCCTGTTTACACAGGCTCTTCGACTATGTATTCCACCAAGATCAAAGGTCTTAAGGCTTACAGGACTCAGATACCCGGCGCAGGCAGTGACGACGCGGAAACCGAACTCGAAGGAGCTTCGGGTTTAGCGTATACCAGAAGATCGGAACTCAGAAAAGTTTATGAAAAAATGGGTAAAGTTTCCGATAACGTTTATAGCGCAACTCCCGAGCAGATGAAAGAATACATCGCTTCGTGGAAGGTCAGCGATGGTTACAAAGCCGCTCTCGGCGACAAGATAACCAATTATAACGCACAACTTCAGGCAGACTACGAATACGCCGTTAAACTTTTCAAAGAAGAAATCGTAAACGACTATAAAGCGGCTAAAGAATCTTTCGATGTAACGAGCGGCGTATATAAACCGCATGCGGAAAAACTTAAGAGCGACGTATTCAAATTCTTCCTTTACGAAGGATACATTAAACCCGAATACAATCTTAACGATCAGAACAAAGAAGATAAGAACAGCATCAAAGGCTTCAGAAACGAACAGATCGCTACGAGATATGCTACCGAAGAAGCTGCTATCAAGTACGTTCAGGACGATAAAATCAAGAACAATTTCAACGATATCGTATCTTACTGGGGAACCGCTTCTACCATGCTTACCAAATTCGAAGGCGACGCAAGAAGTAAAATTCTTCAGGATAAACTCGTCGACGGCATGGCTGTACCAAGAATAGACGGTATAAAGTCTTTGGGACACGATACGACGGAAACCACTATTGAAATCAAAGAAGGCGACGGCTATAAGGTCGGCGGAGATCTCGGAACGTATAAAATCGCTCGCAACCACGACGATAACAACAACGGCGCCCCCACGAGTCTTGACGAGTACGACGTTTTAAGAATAACCGTAGAGGGCGTAGATCCCAAGGCTATTTACAACTTCGGTTTCACCGTTGCTCCCCAGCATTACTATGCCGCACCCGACGGAGCAGACGCCCAGAAAGTAGATATCAAGAACAACAAGTTCGGTCTTAACTTCGCTGATTCCGCTTTCCAGGAAAACGTAATTCAGTCGCAGCAGCACGTAAGAATCCCTGTCGGGGCAGGTCCTTTCAAGGCAACCGATAAGGCCAACAGCGATAACCCCGGTCTTAACGACTTCAATAAAGACAACACCGTTTACTACAAGGCAAACGACAACTTTATGTTCGAAGTCAAGGCTAAAAAACTGAGATTTATGGTAGTCAGTTCGACCAACGCTATCGAAAAGCTGAAAAAAGGCGAAATCGACTACATTACTCCGCAGGCTAAAAAAGAAAACTACGAAGAACTCGATAAATTAAAGAGCAAAGGCATCAAATCGCTTCACGCTCCGCAACTCGGCTACGGCTATATCGGAATCAATGCCGGTAAAGTTCCCAATATCTACATCAGAAGAGCGATTATGGCTGCAATGGATACTTCGCTCGTAACCGAATATTACAGAGCAGACTCGGTAGAAACCATTCAGTGGCCTATGTCAAAAGAAAGTTGGGCATATCCGTACGCAGACGACGGAACGGAAATGGCAACGAATATCGAATACACGATGTGGAAAGACAAAACGGAAGCACTCAAGAGAGTTAAAACTCTTATGGGACAGGCAGGCGTTAGCGCAGGCGATTCGCAGTTGTCCATAACCTTTACCGTAGCGGGCTCGTCCATAAGCGAACACCCCACGTTCAGCGTATTCAAACAGGCTCAGGAAATTCTTAACGAAGCAGGCTGGAACGTCGAAATCAAAGCCGATTCTCAGGCTCTTACCAAACTTGCAACCGGTTCGCTTGCCGTATGGGCAGCTGCTTGGGGCTCCACGATCGACCCCGATATGTATCAGGTATATCATAAAGATTCTACCGCTACGTCCACGCTCGCATGGGGTTACAGAGAAATCAAGAACAACGCAAGTCTGTATCCCGACGAAACCGAAATCATCAACGAGCTCAGCGATATAATCGACGACGCGCGCGCGATTGACGATCAGACGCAAAGAAAGGGTATGTATCAAAAAGCGATGACGCTCGTATTGAGACTTGCCGTCGAAATGCCTGTTTATCAGCGCGATAACCTGTACGCATACAACGGAAAAGCGGTTAAGGGCTTCAACGAGAACGTAAACCCGTATTCTTCGCCGCTGGAAAAAATCTGGGAACTCGAACTCGTAAAATAATCAACAAACTCTAACTTAAACGCCGCCGCTTTTTTGCGGCGGCGCGGAGAAATAAATAATGTTTAAGTACATATTAAAAAGGTTGGGAATATCGCTGCTCATTCTGCTCGGCGTATCGTTTATACTGTATGCTTTGCTCCGTGCGATGCCTACCGACTTTATAAGGAATAAAATAGTCGCGTTGACGCAGAGCGGCGCAGACGTTCAGGAAGAACTCATCAAAACCATGTATAAGGCTTACGGTCTTGACGGCACGCCTATACAGGGTTATTTCCGCTGGCTGTGGAACGTTATGCATCTTGATTTCGGCAAAAGTTTCATAAACAAGGGCGAAGTTCTTAACGAAATATTCGATCCGAGCAAACTCGGCGTTTCGTTCACCGTTGCGGCAATCGCTACCGTATTCGAATTTCTGGTTGCAATCCCGCTCGGCGTTACGGCTGCTACCCATCAGTATTCGATACGCGACTATGTAGTCACCGTACTCGTGCTTATCGGTATTTCTCTGCCGTCCTTCTTCTTCGGTCAGATGCTCAAAGACTTGTTTGCCATTAAATTGGGCTGGTTCCCGATATCGGGTATAACGTCGGGCGATGAATACGCTAACGGTTTCCAGGATCTTGCCGACAAAATCAGGCACCTGTTCCTGCCTATTTTAACCGTCGTCATACTCAGCATCGGTTCAAGAATGAGAATGACAAGAACGAATATGCTCGAAGTATTGAATTCCGACTATATAAGAACGGCAAGGGCAAAGGGCTTGCGCGAAAGCAAGGTTATTTATAAGCACGCGTTCAGAAACACGCTTATTCCGCTCGTTACGGGCTTAGCGGGGCTTATCCCGTCGCTTTTCTCGGGCGCGATGATAACCGAACAGGTATTCGACCTTCCCGGAATGGGCAAGTTCGCTCTTAACGCAATGACTCAGGTAGACATACCCGTTATAATGACCTATAACATGTTCCTTGCGGCGCTGTCCGTTCTCGGCGTATTGCTTTCCGACCTTATGTACGCGGTTGTCGATCCGCGCGTAAAACTCGCTTGACGGAGAAAGAAATGAAAGACGAAAAACTTTATAATTCCGAATCCGTAACGAACGAGAACGAACTCGCTGCGGAAAAGATAGAAGACGAAATAAAAGAAAACATATCTGTCGAAGACATGGCTACCGATATATCGGATACCGAAAAAGCACTCGATAAAAACGTAAGGCTCATGTCGCCCACGAGAATGCTTTTAAGAAGATTTTTCCGCTCCAAACTTTCTATTGCGGGAATAGTCATGCTCGCAACGTTGTTCGTGTTCAGCTGGTTAGGCCCCGTCGTTTACAGACAGTGGGGCGAAATCGAAGTCGACCGCGGCGGCGCGGCAGGATACGACGAATACATCGTCAACGGCGAAGACGGAACCGAATTTACTTCCTTCCTTGTAAGTCAGAAGAAAATAAACAGCCTTGCGCCTATGAGCGGCGAACACCTTCTCGGCACCGACGAAAAGGGCTTGGACGTATTCAGCAGACTTATGTACGGCGGCAGGCTGTCGCTTACAATCAGTTTCCTTGCCGTATTTTTAACCAGTGCGCTCGGTATAATAATGGGCGGTATTTCGGGCTACTACGGCGGTGTGGTCGATAACATTATAATGCGTTTATGCGACGTTTTAATGTGTCTTCCCACGCTCCCGCTTATGCTTATAATCGGCGCGGTGCTCGACGCGAACGCCGTTCCGCCCGAATATTACATATATTTGCTTATGGGCATATTGTCGCTGTTCTCGTGGCCGGGAATGGCAAGACTTGTCCGCGGGCAGATACTGTTTTTAAGAGAGCAGGAATATATGGTCGCCGCCGAAGCGATGGGATATTCCACTCCGAGAAAGATATTCAAACATCTTGTTCCCAACATTCTGCCTCAGATTCTCGTTTCTATGACTTTGTCGCTCGGCAGCATGATCCTTTACGAATCCACGCTGTCTTACCTTAATCTCGGCGTAAGAGTTCCTTACGCGTCCTGGGGTACTATGATCGAAGTTATTTCGAGAGACCTTAACATACTGCAGAATTATCCCAACGTATGGATACCGTCCGGCGTTTGTATTATAATAGCCGTTTTGGGCTTCAACTTTATCGGCGACGGTTTGCGTGACGCGCTCGATCCCAGACAAAGGAGATAACTGATGAAATTATTTCAGAAATCATCGGACAAGAAGGACAATCATTACCTTACCGGTAAAGAAATACGCGAGATAGCCAAGGCGAACGCAAAAGAAATGCGCCGCCTTGAAAAGGAGAAATATCGCAAAAAACCGCTGTCGGAATATACGACGGAAATGAAGAATCCGAACAATATTCTCGAAGTCGAAGATCTTCATTCCTACTTTTTCACCGATCAGGGCGTAGTAAAAGCGGTAAACGGCGTTTCGTTCGAAATTCCGCTTAACTCCACCGTCGGCGTCGTAGGCGAATCGGGCTGCGGTAAATCGGTTACTTCAATGTCTATAATGCGCCTGCTGCAAGGTCCTACCGGGCAGATAGTAAGCGGCTCCATAAGATTCAAAGCCAACGATTTCAAGCGCGACGAAAACGGCGATTTTATTCCTATGTACGTCCGTGACGAAAATGGCGAAATCGTTTACGAAGACGAACTCGACGAAGAAGGCAACGTTAAGCGCGATAAAGAAGGCAACGTCAAACGCCACCCCGTGCAGGCTATGGGCGATAACGGGCTCGGTTTATACGAAAAGGAAGAGCACGTTTTCGATATTGCAAAAATGCCTGTAAACGAAATGTATCGTCTGCGCGGAAGACAGCTTTCCATGGTCTTTCAGGAACCTATGACGTCGCTCAATCCCGTATTCACTATCGGTAATCAGTTAGACGAAGTTTCGCTGTTGCACGTTCCCGGGGCGGATAAAGAATTTGCCAAAAAGCGTTCTATAGAAATGCTCGACATGGTAGGAATTTCAATGCCCGAAAGAGTTTACTCGTCTTATCCGCACGAACTTTCCGGCGGTATGCGCCAGCGCGTTATGATAGCAATGGCTCTTGCCGGCGAACCGCGCCTTATTATCGCGGACGAGCCGACCACCGCGCTCGACGTTACCATTCAGGCGCAGATACTCGAACTGTTCAACGATCTTAAGCGCAGAATAAACGGCTCTATTTTGCTTATCACGCACGATCTCGGCGTAATTGCCGAAATGGCGGACTACGTTGTCGTTATGTATGCGGGCAGAATAATAGAAAAAGGAACGGCTGAAGAAATATTCTTCAATCCTTTACACCCGTACACTCAGGGCTTGCAGAAATCTAAACCGACCATGCAATCCAAAGAAGACGTGCTGTTCAATATACCGGGCAACGTTCCGAACCCTATCGACATGCCCGATTACTGCTATTTTAAGGAAAGATGCTCCAAGTGCATAGGCAAATGCTCGCAGGATTATCCGTGCATGGTTCAGGTCAGCCCGACGCATTTCGTAGCATGCCACCTTTACGGCAACGAGAACAAGTAATATGAAAGAAAATATGGAAGAAAAGAACAATATATCCGCAGTCGCAGGCGAAACCGAAACCGCCGCCGCAACCGAAAACGTTCAGAACGGCGAATTTTCGGGTTTTGACGACCTTGCCGAAGCGGAAAAAGAACAACACGAACGCGAAGAAAAGGTAGAAGAAGATAAACTTCTTCCCCCCGATCCCGACGCCATACTCGAAGTAAGGCACTTAAAGAAATATTTCGTTCTTAAAAAGACGTTGATGGGTAAGCCCTTGTCTACCTTAAAGGCGGTAGACGACGTTTCGTTTAAGATTAAACCGGGTGAAACTCTCGGTATAGTCGGCGAATCGGGCTGCGGTAAAACCACAATGGGCAGAACGGTGCTTAAACTGCATCAGCCTACGGCGGGGCAGATATTCTTCAACGGCGTAGACATCGCAGGCTTCAAGGGTAGAGAAATGCGCCCGTTAAGATCCAAAATGCAGATCGTCTTTCAGGATCCGTATTCGTCGTTGCCGCCCAGAAGCACTGTAGGAAACCTGCTTTCCGAAGCGGTGAGAGTGCATCATATCGTTCCCGAGTCCGAAATCAAAGATTACGTTCTTAATCTTATGGAAAGTTGCGGCCTGCGCGATTATTATTACGACAGATACCCCCACGAATTTTCGGGCGGGCAGCGTCAGCGTATCTGTATTGCGCGCGCGCTTTCGGTTAATCCCGAACTCGTCGTATGCGACGAACCCGTTTCCGCACTCGACGTTTCCATTCAGGCGCAGATTATCAACCTGCTTAAAAAGCTTCAGAAAGAAAGGGGCTTGACTTATCTGTTCATTTCGCACGATTTGTCGGTCGTTAAATACATATCCGATAAAATCGGGGTTATGTATCTCGGTTCTATGGTAGAATTCGGCGAAAAAGCCAAAATTTTCGGCAATCCGATGCATCCGTATACAAGAGCGTTGTTCTCTGCCGTACCTAATCCCAACCCGCGCGAAAAGGCTAACAGAATTATTCTTAAAGGCGATATTCCGTCGCCCGCAAACCCGCCTATGGGCTGCAAGTTCCACACTCGTTGCCCCGTAGCTCAAGAAATCTGCAAGCACATTGCACCCGCGTATAAAGAATACGAACCGGGGCATTTTGTGGCTTGCCACTGCTATCCGCAAGACTGATATGCCGCGTAAACACCATAAAAAAGACAAGAAACAAAAGGAAAAAATCGTCTGGTACGACGATAATTCCACTATAGCCGATATGTCCGCCGTCGGAAAAAACGGCAGGGGCAAACGGGCAAACGAACCCGAAAAGCCGCGTTCCACTTTCAAAGATAAATGGAATACCTATTGGCGCACGGTCAGCATGATGATCGTGCCGACTATGATCGTGCTCGGCGTTTTGGTCGTGCTGTATCTTGTCATTATGCTCGTTACGGGCGGATTTAATCATTGTTAACACTTACGAAGGAAAGGCGGATAAACATCGCTCTTTCCTTTTTTCTCACCGCTTTTTGCGTGGGTAAGGAGCCGCATGAACGTAGAATTATTCAATCATTTTTATTTCTTTTATCTGTTTATTGCGGCGGGCGCGTTTTTTCTGCTCAGGCGCGTTCTGATAAAACTAAGCAAAGAAAAAGCGCGTAAAGTACTCGGCGGAATGCTGTTTTTCAACTTCGGGTTGCATTTTATAAAAGTATTATTTCCGCCGTACTGCAAAAAATTGCCCTATTCGCTTAAATATGTTACGGGCGAAAACATCTGCGCCGTATCCACAATTTTCGATCCGTTTGTCTTTCACGGCAAAAAGGACGGCATACTCAAAGATTATTTCTGGTTTATTTCGCTTGTCGGCGGAGTGTGCGCGCTTTTATATCCGACTAACGCTCTCGGAGAGTTTGCCTTTTCGTTCGAATCGATCAGGTTTTATCTGTGTCATACAATTCTTGCGCTCGTGCCGCTTTTAACCGTAAGTTTAGGGCTGTGGAAACCCAATCCGCGCAACATGTTCAAAATTCCGTTGATGTTCCTTTGCTGCGAAGCGTTTATTATGCTCAACGAAATTTTTCTTATAAAAACAGGTCTTGTTTCGGCTACCGTCGCAGACTTTTTCAGCCCCGATTTCCGCAATCCGTCAATGGTCTTCGGACCGATGAAGAATTTGGGGTGGCTCAACAAATTCGCAACCGTTTTCGTGCCCGAAATTTTCACCAGAAACATTTTCGGCATAACCGGCGTAGGCGATTTTTACTGGCCGGTAATATGGCTTACTGTTCCCGCATTTGTATATTTTTGTCCGTTATATCTGCTTCTTACCTTTCGGTTTGACGAGAATTATATAATGCGTAGGAATAATAAACGAATCGCTTGCGAAAAAGAAAGCAGACGAAACTAAAAAATGAAAACAACAAAAAAACAGCAGGTCATATCCGATCTGCTGTTTTTTTGCATATGCGTTAATTTATTTACTTATTCATATAAACCGACGGGCTTAAAACGCCTATTTCGGGAAGATTGCGGTATCTTTCGTTATAATCGAGCCCGTAACCGACCACGAAATAATCGTCTATAGAAAAGCCCTTGTAATCGGGAGTGATATCCACTTCTCTGCGTTCTTCTTTATCGAGCAGGGTGCATATTTTAATGGATGCGGGCCCCCTTGACATAAGCATTCTTTTAAGATAAGACAGAGTATATCCGCTGTCGACTATATCTTCCACAATCACGACGTGTCTGCCTTCTATGGTTTTGTCAAGATCTTTTATCATTCTGACTTCGCCCGAAGATTTAGTTTTATTGCCGTAACTCGAAACGGCAATAAAATCGCATTCGAGCGGGATATTCATTTCGCGTATAAGGTCTGCGTAAAAAAGCGTGCTGCCTTTAAGTATGCAAACCATAAGCGGTTTCGAGTCTGCGTAGTCTTCGGAAAGCGTTTTTCCGAGTTCTTTAACGCGGTTTTTAAGTTGTTCTTCGGTAATCAGAATTTTTTCTAGATCTTTATGCATTGTTCTCTCCTTGAGTTACGATTATTCTGACCGTATTGACGGTGCTATCGTCCGTTTTAATTTTTTCGCCTATATCTACCGGGCATACCGCAAACACTTCATTGCCTTTTGCAATAATCGGAAATGTTTTCGATACGCGTGATTCGATCTTTTTGTCGTTCAGATATTTTTTAAGTTTTTTGGTTTTTCCGCCGAACGCCGTAATAAAGTCGCCGTCGCGTTTTGTGCGGATAACGGTGCTATAGGGCAGTTTATCCAAATCGAAATACAAAAAACCGTCGTTTTTGCGCTCGGCTTTTTCTATTCTCAGCGTGTACTTTCCGAAAATAAAAGTGCCTAACGAAAACGGTATTTCGGGCAGTTCTTCTTCCGTATCCTTTTCAAAAATCACGCCCGTTTTGGTGCGTATTGCTTTAAGTCCGTTTTTAAGGCAGACCGTCGCGCCGCACTGATTGCTTTTAAGTTCGCAAAGCGCGTTAAGGTGCGCCTGCTCGTAATCTACGGTAAAACCCGATTTTTTCATTACGATAAGGCACGCCCGTCTGAAAAGCACGTCGTCTTCGTCTTTATTTTCCGCGTTTATAATGACTTCATTGCCGTTTATGAGTTCGCGTGCGAGTTTATCCAGAAATTCGTTTTCTTCCCGCAAAATCGCCGAAAAACGGAATATGTTCTGTTCCGCAAACGGGAAATTCCGTTTTATTAACGGCAAAAGATTGTTCCTGATAAAATTACGCGAATAGTTATTGTCGAAATTGCTTTCGTCGGTAACGAACGGCAGGTTGTTTTTTTCTGTATACGAGTCTATTTCCGCTCTCGAAACCGAAAGCAGCGGTCTTATAATCTTGCCGTCGTTTGTCGTTTTGCCTATGCCGCAAACGCCCTTTACCGCGCTCCCGCGGAACAGATTAAACAGCACCGTTTCAACGCTGTCAGCCATATGGTGCGCCGTCGCTATTTTATCGCAAAACCCGCCTATAAGCGCGTTATCGAAGCATTCGTAACGCAAAATACGGGCAGCTGTTTCTTCGCCCACGCCATTTTTTGCCGCATATTCGGGTACGTTGACGGAATAGCATTTAAGTTCCACGCCAAGGTCGGCACACAACTTTTTGCAAAATTCCGTATCGGCTAAAGATTGCGCCCCGCGTATCCCGTGTTCCACGTTTATCGCCTTAACGAAAATGCCTGTTTTTTCTTTTGCCGAAAGCAGCAGGTGCAGCAGACAAACCGAATCTTTTCCGCCCGACAGAGCGACCGCAATCGTTTGATTTTTAATGAGTAAAGACTCGTCTAACATGTTCCCGATTATAACACAGAAAAATTTAATAGTCTAACGTTTGATTTGCGTTTTTGCTAAAAAGCGGGCAGAATCGGTAAATCGGAAAAAAACGGCGTGATTTTATCCGGTTTATCCGTTGCCGATATCATCGGTTTATATCGCCCATATCGCCTTGTTATATCATTGGATAAAAAGCCGCATGAAATGTAAAAAAAGAATGTGTTCGGCAAAAAGGTTTGACTTAGACGATTATTTAATATATAATTGATATGATTTGCGGCTTGCTGAATTTGCCGCAGTTTCCGATATCTACGGGAGATAATTATGATAAACGAAGTATTGACCGAAATACTCGCGGCGGAAAAACAGGCTGCGGTCATAAAAGCGGAAGGCGAGCAGAAAGCGGCTGAAATTATTGCCGAAAGCGAAAAAAAGTGTTCCGAAATCGCGGCAAAAAACGCCGAAGACGTTAAAAACGCGTATAAGGCAACCATAGAGGAATATACCGAAAAAGCCGAAGCCGACTACAAACGCACTATGGAAGAAAGCGTTGCGGCTGGCGAAAGGCTTTCGTCCGATAAAAAATCCGCAATAGATAATCAGGCGGAAATAATCTGCGGGAGATTGTTAAATGGCGATTGCTAAAATGCTTTCGATGAACCTTGTCGGTTTGTGCGGTCAGAAGGAAGAAATTCTTTCGGCTCTGCATAAGACGGGTGCGGTCGAAATAATAAAAACTCCCGAAATATTCGACGGGAAGCGGATAACCGTCGATCGGACGGAGATTAAAGATAAACAGGACAGGTTAGAGCGCGCCGCCGATCTTATACGGCGCGGTTCGCTCGAATATAAACTCGGCAAAACGCTGCCCGACGGTTTCGGCGTCGGCTACGACGAGTTTATGAAAATGCCCGAACGCGAAAGCGAGATTAACGGCAAGGCAAACGAAATTTTGTCCATGCACGAAAAAATTGCCGAACTTGTCGCAAAATCGACGGCAAACCGTTCGCTTATTCAGGAATATCGTCCGTATTCGGGCGTTAAAGAAAAATTCACCGCTTTTTGCAATACCGAAAAAACAATTTGTCGGCTGGGCGTTACGGAAGAGCGTAACTACGAAAAACTCTTCTCGCTTGTAACCGAAGATATGCCTATGTTCGTCATAGATGAAAGCGGAGCGGACGGAAAACACGCGGTTTGCGTAATCTATCACTTCGAGTGCGCTGCCGAAGCCGAAAAAATTCTTTCGGAATGCGCTTTCGGCGATTGTCCGTTCAAAGACGATATGACGGCGAACGAAAAAATCGACTTGTTGCAGGCGGAAACAAAGCAACTCGATGCCGAAGCCGAAGATCTGCGCAAAAAAATAGCGGAGTCGGGCGACTCGGTAAAAGATCTTAAAACTTTTTCCGATTATTATTCGTTTTTGCTGCAAAAGAGCGACTGCGAAGAAGGTTTTCTGTGTTCTGACAGCGTTTTCGTTATGGAAGCGTACGTTCCCGAAGAAAGAAAAGACGAAATAATAAAAACCATAGACGGCGTTACCGAATACAGTTATTACGAGTTCAGGTTAATTCCCGAAAGCGAATACGCGCCCACGCTTATGCGCAACAAAAAGGTCACGCGGCAGTTCGAGTTCGTAACCAATCTTTACTCGGTTCCCAAATACGGTTCGTTCGATCCGAACGCGGTTTTAGGTTTCTTCTTCTCGTTGTTTATGGGGTTCATCACGGCGGACGCGGTTTACGGTCTGTTGATGATGGTCGGCGGATTCATTTACGCCAAAGTGCTCAACAAGCGCGAAACCACTCTCACAAGGCTGGCAATGGTAATGTTTTACAGCGGTATCTTTACCATACTGTTCGGAATACTGTTCAACAGTTTTCTCGGCTTCCCGCTGTTCGATAAAGCCATTTTACCCGATCCCATAAAAGATACGTCCGATCTTGCGGGCATAAAAATCCCCACGATTTTGCTTCTCGCTCTCGGAATGGGCGTTATCCACATTATGGTAGGTCTGTTCCTTGCCGCGCTTATTCATTTTCAGCACGGTCGCGTGCTTGACGGTATATTCGACGGCATCGCATGGGACGTATTCTTCGGCGGCGCGCTCGTCGCGGTAGTAAGTTTTATGGGATATCTTCCCCAAAGCGTATTAAAACCCGCGTTGATAGTCGCGATTGTCGGGCTTGCGGTCGGGGCGCTGACTTCGGGCAGACACGAAAAAGGTCTCGGCAAAATAACAAAGCCTTTCAGTTCGCTGTACGGGCTTATAAACTATATGTCCGATATCTTAAGTTACGCAAGGCTATACGGTCTTATGCTTTCGGGCGCGCAAATCGCGTCTATAGTTTCGACCAAACTTGCTCAGCCTATGCTCACGTCACCCGGCGGAGTCGGCGGCGTAATCGCTTGCGTATTCATTCTTCTGCTCGGGCATCTGTTCAATATCGCAATGGGCCTGCTCGGCGCGTTCGTTCACGATGCAAGACTGCAATACGTTGAATTCTTCTCTCGTTTCTACGAAGGCGACGGCGAACTGTTTGCGCCTTTCGGAATGAAATTCGAACACGTTTATCTCAAATAATCGGCTATAGGTCGGTTATCGGGCTGTAACAAACAAGAAAAACCGACAGATCGGCTAAAAAACGCTTAAATGCGGTAAAGCGGAAGAAATGTCGTTAATATAAAAAATAATTATTTACGTTTTGAAAAAACGGAGGAACAAAAAAATGAACGGTCAACTTATCGGTTATCTGGCGCTTGCTGCTTGTATGGTATTCTGCGGTATCGGCAGTGCAATCGGTCTTTACAAAGCAGGCTCCGCGGCTTCTGCCGTTATCGGCGAAGACGCCAAGAAGTTCTCTAAAGTATTCATTCTTGCGGTACTTCCCGCAACGCAGGGTATTTACGGCTTCGTTATCGCAATCATCGGTTCGAGTTCTGTAGTAGACGGCATGACAATGGCACAAGGTCTTAACCTTCTTGCGGCAACTCTGCCTATGACCATAGTCGGTTTTGCTTCGGCTATTTTACAGGGACTTACTTCGGTCAGCGCGATACTCGCCGTTGCCAAGAGCGACTCTGTCGGCACCAAGATGATGCTTTTCCCCGCAATGGTTGAAACGTACGCGATTCTTTCGCTCGTTATCTCCATTATGTTAATGTAATAAAAATGAACGATAATCAGGCGATAATTCGCAAAATTACCCAGGACGCGGAAGATTACGCTTTAAGCGCGGTCAGGTCTGCCGAAGCGCAGGCGACCGAAGCCGTAGAAACGGCGCAACTTAAAGCCGAAGAAAATATCCGCGTCGAACGGGAAAACGCCCGTAAAGAAGGCGAAAGTCTGCTCGCACGCCGCGCAACGATCGCACGGCTCGACGGTAAAAAAGCCATACTCGGCGCAAAACAGCGTGTAGTTGCCGACGTGTTCGACAATGCGCTTCAAAAAATGTGCGCCGCCCCGCAGGATAAATATTTCGAGTTTGTCAGAAAGGGCGTCGAAAAGTATGCCGAAAAGGGCGATACCGTCATTCTGTCGCAAAACGCGCCGTTCGAAGCGGATAAACTTGCGGCGGCACTCGGCGATAAGGGCGTTACCGTATTAAAACAAGGAAAATTCAAAGGCGGAGCGATCGTTTCGGGCGAAAAGAGAGATACCGATCTTTCATTCGAAGCGCTCGTTGCCGATTATTACGAGAAGCGTTCGGGCGAAGTAGCCCGCGCTATATTCGGCGATGAATAATACGAAAAAGAGTATAACTTACATTACCGCGGCTTGCAAGGCGGCGGAAAACAGACTGCTCGGCAAAGACAGAATCAAGCGTATGGCAGACGCGGCTTCCGAAAAAGAAGCGCTCGCCGTATTAAAAGAAACGTCTTTCGGCGGCGGAGTAGATTCGGGCGACGCGGACGCGCTCATAAAGGGCGAAGAACGCAGTACGCTCGATTTCGCGCGCGAATACGCACCCGATAACGCTTGCCTTAATTTCTGCCTTTTGCCTTATGACTTCTATAATGGCGAAGCCGTAGTAAAAAGTCTGCATATGGGTTTTTCGCCCGATAAATATCTCGGCGAAGTCGGTCTTTATACTGCGGAGCAACTTGTAAACGTCGCAAGCGATAATAAAGACAAACAGACCGAAGAGTTAAAAAAGGGCATGCCGAAGGAACTGCTTTCTGCAATAGCGGAAGCAAAAGCGGCTTTGAGCAATGGCGGTAACGGCGTTTTAACCGGCGCGATTTTTAAGCGTGCGGAGTATGCGTGTATGCTAAGATTGTGCAAACACGCTTATCTTAAAAAAATGCTTATAAGCGTAATCGACGCGATTAACGTTTCCGTCTGTTTAAGATCGGGCGATTTTACCGTTGCCGAAAAGCAGATAATTTCGGGCGGCACGCTTACAAAAAAGCAGTTGACCGCGCTTTGCGAAAAAGACGAAAAAGAAGTAAAGCAGTCGTTCAAAGGCAGCGAACTTGAAGAAGTCGTAATAAAATCGCTTAAAGCGGCAAAAGAAAACAAACCGCTCGTCGATCTCGAAAAAGAAATCAATTTCGGCGCGGCAAAGCGTATGTACGACGGCAGATTTACCGAGCAAAGCGGAACCTTGCCGTTTATCGCGTACTTTTTAAGACGTAAATACGAAACGGCTTGCGTGCGCACCGTGCTTTCGGGTAAAACCAACGGCCTTGACGGCGAGCGCATATCGGAAAGGCTCAAAACGCTTTAACCCGCATAACCCGGCGGCTTTACGGTTTGCGGGTGCGTTTGGCGGCAAAAGCGTTTAACCCGACACTTTCGGGGTGAAATACGGAGTTTACAATGAATAAAAAAATGGCAATACTGGGCGAAGGCGACAGCGTTCTCGCGTTCAAAGCGGGCGGAATTGACGCATATTACGCGTCCGACCGCGACGAAGCGAAAGAACTGCTCAGAAAACTCGCTAAGGAATACGGCGTAATTTTCATTACGGAAAGTCTTGCGGAGAGCATGGACGATCTGTTGAAGAAATTCAACGCCGAACCTTATCCCGTAATAATCCCGCTGCCTTCCGACGAAGGTGACGGCTACGCTCAGGCAAAACTTAAAGAGAGAATGGAAAAGGCTCTCGGCGTAGATATATTGTTCAACTCATAATTGCGCCGTAACGGCGTATTAAATCGCAGAAACGTTTTCTGCGGTATAAACACAGGAGTAGAAATGCAAGGCAGAATTATAAAAGTGGCAGGACCGCTCATCGTTGCCGAAAACATGGGCGATTGCAAAGTTTATGACGTCGTCAGGGTAGGCGAACAAAAACTTATCGGCGAAATAATCGAACTGCGCGGTGACAAAGCGTCCGTTCAGGTTTACGAAGAAACCGCAGGGCTTCGCGTAGGCGATTCGGTTTATTCTACGGGCGAACCGCTTTCGGTCGAACTTGCCCCCGGTCTTATCGAAGGTATTTTCGACGGAATTCAGCGTCCCCTTTCCGAAATAGTCAAACGTTACGGCGACCGTATCACCCGCGGAATTTCGGTTAATAATCTCGACCACGAAAAGAAGTGGAAGTTTGTTCCTACCGCCAAGGTGGGCGACAATGTCGTTGCGGGAGACGAACTCGGTTACGTTGACGAAACCAAGGTCGTACGTCATAAAATAATCGTTCCGTTCGGCATTAAAGGCAAAGTCGTAAAAATCGAAAACGGCGAATTCAACATCACCGAAACGGTGGCGGTTATCGACGATAACGGCGAAAAGAAGAATATTTCCATGCTGCGCAAATGGCCTGTCAGAAAAGCCAGACCTTACGCCGAAAAAATGCCGCCTTCTATGCCTATGGTAACGGGGCAGCGCGTTATAGACACGCTTTTCCCGATAGCGCGCGGCGGTTGCGCCGCAGTTCCCGGACCTTTCGGAAGCGGAAAAACCGTCGTTCAGCACCAACTTGCAAAGTGGGCTGACGCTAAAATCATTGTATACGTCGGCTGCGGCGAACGCGGAAACGAAATGACCGACGTTCTTAACGAATTCCCCGAACTTAAAGATCCTACCACGGGCGAACCTCTTATGAAACGTACCGTGCTTATCGCGAACACGTCCGATATGCCGGTTGCCGCGCGTGAAGCCTCCATTTACACGGGCATCACCATCGCCGAATATTTCAGAGATATGGGCTACGACGTCGCTATCATGGCAGACTCGACTTCACGTTGGGCAGAAGCGCTCCGCGAAATGAGCGGACGTCTCGAAGAAATGCCCGGCGACGAAGGTTACCCCGCATATCTTGCTTCCCGTCTTGCCGAATTCTACGAAAGAGCGGGTATAGTAAAAGTATTGGGCCGCGAAAATCTTACGGGTTCCATTACCGCAATCGGAGCAGTATCGCCCCCGGGCGGCGATCTGTCCGAACCCGTTTCGCAGGCTACGCTCAGAATAGTCAAGGTATTCTGGGGTTTGTCCGCGTCGCTTGCATACAAACGTCATTTCCCCGCGATCGACTGGCTCGTCAGTTATTCACTGTATGCAGATAAACTTGGAGAATGGTTCAAACAGAACGTCGCTTCCGACTATGTGGAACTGCACTCGTTCGTGATGCGTATTCTGCAGGAAGAAGCCGAACTCGACGAAATAGTAAGGCTTGTCGGTATGGACGCCCTTTCTTATAAAGACAGAATGACCATGGAAACGGCAAAAATGATCAGAGAAGACTATCTGCATCAGAACGCCTTCCACGAAACCGACACATATACTTCGCTTCTCAAACAGCACAAAATGCTCAAACTCATTTATGAGTTTTACAAACTGGGCAACGTCGCTATCGAAAACTACGCCGAACTTGACGACGTTCTGTCGATAAGCGCGAAAGAGAAGATAGGCAGAGCCAAGTACGTTCCCGAAAGCGAAATCGATTCGCTCGACTCGCTGCTTCGCGAAATGACTGCCGAACTCAAGAAAATAGCGGAAACCGGAGATAGCAATGTATAAGGAATATAAAACCATAAAAGAAGTCGTAGGACCTTTGATGCTTGTCGACGGAGTCGAAGGCGTAGGTTATAACGAACTTGTGGAAATAACTCAGGCAAACGGAGAAATCCGCCGCGGTAAAGTTCTCGAAGTCAAGGACGACAAAGCGGTGGTGCAGTTGTTCGAAGGCGCGCAAGGTCTTAAAATCTCCGATTCCAAAGCGAGATTTTTAGGCCACGGAATAGAACTTTCCGTTTCTGCCGATATGCTCGGCAGGGTATTCGACGGAATGGGCAACCCGCGCGACGGCGGCGCACCCGTTATCGCCGATAAAAAGCTCGATATCAACGGCGAACCTATAAACCCCGCCGCACGCGACTATCCCAACGAATTTATTCAGACGGGTATTTCCGCGATCGACGGGCTTAACACGCTTGTCCGCGGTCAGAAACTTCCCGTGTTCTCTATGAGCGGTCTGCCGCACGCAGAACTTGCCGCGCAGATTGCAAGACAGGCAAAAGTTCGCTCGGGTGAAAGTAACTTCGCGGTCGTGTTCGCCGCAATCGGTATCACCTTCGAAGAAGCCGAATATTTCATAGACGACTTCAGAAAAACGGGTGCAATCGAAAGAACGGTACTTTTTACTAACCTTGCGAGCGACCCCGCAATCGAACGTATATCCACCCCGAGAATGGCTCTTACATGCGCCGAATATCTGGCGTTCGAACTGGGAATGCACGTTCTCGTCATTATGACCGACATAACCAACTATGCCGAAGCGCTGCGCGAAGTATCTGCTGCGCGTAAAGAAGTCCCCGGCAGGCGCGGTTACCCCGGTTACTTATATACCGACCTTGCTTCGCTTTACGAAAGAGCGGGCAGAATCAAGGGCAGAGCGGGTTCCATCACGCAGATTCCTATTCTTACCATGCCCGAAGACGATAAAACGCACCCCATCCCCGACCTTACCGGCTACATCACCGAAGGCCAGATCATTCTTTCGCGCGAACTGTATAAAAAGGGCATAGTTCCCCCTATCGACGTTCTTCCGTCCCTTTCCCGTCTTAAAGATAAAGGTATCGGGCAGGGCAAAACCCGTGAAGACCATGCCGACACCATGAACCAGTTGTTCGCGGCGTACGCAAGGGGTAAAGAATGTAAAGAACTCGCCGCTATTCTGGGCGATTCCGCTTTGACTTCGACCGATAAACTTTACGCAAAGTTTGCCGAAAGTTTCGAAAAGAAGTATGTTTCTCAGGGCTTTTCCGAAAACCGCTCTATCGAAGAAACTCTCGATATCGGCTGGGAACTGCTCCGCATGCTTCCGAGAAGTGAGTTGAAGCGTATAAAGGAAAAATATCTCGATAAATACTATTCCGAAACCGTATAACCGTACATATCGCCGCTACTTTTATATAAGCGGCAACACCAAACGTTTTTTCAACAGACTATTATATAATAAGGATAAATAACGGATGTCAAGACTGAATGTCAATCCCACAAGAATGGAATTGAAAAAACTTAAAGCGCGCCTTAAAACGGCAACCCGCGGGTATAAACTGTTAAAGGATAAGTCCGACGAAATGATCCGCCGTTTTACCGTTCTTCTTCGCGAAAACAAAAGACTGCGCGACGAAGTGGGCAAAGAGTTGGGCGCGGTCCTGAAAGAGTTTGCTTTTGCCAAAGGACAGATGAGTTCCGCGGCGATAGAAAACGCTTTTATGATGCCGGTCGCATCGCTCGAAATAGATTGCGGCATAGCTTCGGTTATGAACGTCGAAGTACCCGAAATCAAGGTTAACGGGCGCAGGACGGACGATGTCTATCCTTACGCGTTTTCCGCCGTAACCAGCGAAGCCGACTATTCAGTCCGCCGTATTTCCGAAGTTATAGAAAAACTCGTCAGCCTTGCCGAAATCGAAAAGAAAACGGCAATGCTCGCCGACGAAATCGAAAAGAACAAACGTCGCGTAAACGCTCTCGAATACGTTATGATTCCCCAGCTCGAAGAAACCATTCATTACATTTCTTCCAAACTCGACGAAAACGAAAGGGCTTCCATCACGCGTCTTATGAAAGTAAAATCTATGATAGCCGAAAGAAGCGACGGCGGCTGATAGCCAAAAAACAACTTAAAAATCAGATTTTTAACCCGTCAAATATAGTCGAAATATGCGATAATCGACCTATAGGCGGGTTTTTATTTTTTACCGTATCATAAAAATACGACTTTTTAGTCCATAAAACCATTATTAAAGTCGTTTTTTAGTCAAAGCGGCAAAAAGTTGCGGCGGTTTTGCCATAAACAAGCGTAAACGAATTGTGATAGTTTTCGGGAAATCGTCAAAAAAAACGAAATAATATCGATAAATTATTGTAAAATCGTTTTTTATATGATAATATATTAGTAACCGAAAGTATAAGTACGCATGCATGACGTGCGTGCCGACGCATGCGCGTCGGGTCGGAATCGTTCATATTTGACTCAAGGAGAATGTCGGGTATGGTCAAAAACAGAAAACACAATTTATTTATCGGCATAATTTTGGCGTTGACGTGCTTTATCGCGACGGCGTCGGCTTTTATGGTTTACGCCGAAGGCGAAAGTGCAAGTACGATCGATCAGATCAACGCTCTGTACGAACAAAGTAACGCCGACGTCGTAAAATCCGATTTGTTCTGCGAAGGCGAAGAAAAGACCGCTTATGCCGATCTTTATACCGACGCAAAATCGGCAGCCGCCGCAGATGACGAAATCGGGCAGGAATATTACCTGCTTATGACAAGAATCGTCACTCTTGCGGAATGCCGCAACGAGATGCTCGATAATGCCGCGGCATTAGATAACGACGCTGCCGTTTTCAACGGAATAGTCGAACGCGAAAGCGTACCCGCAGCCAAAAAAGTCGTTCAGGATTTCCTGAAAGATTTCTACATAAAGGGTAACTGCAATCCGTCCGTTTTCGGCGCCGATCAGTTGAAAGAATACGGAAAAAAGTATGAAGCCGTAAAGAGCTCGATTAAGCGCATTGTCGAAACCGACAAAACGAAATTCGAAGATTTGCGTAATCAGACGGCGAAGAACATCGGCGAAGAGTACGAAAGTCTTACTCTTAAAACGACGAGCGGAGACGTAAAGGGCGATCAGGTTTTCGGTTCTTATTCATCCGAACAACTTGAAAAACTCAACAACGTGCTTGCAAATTACGTTATTAAAACGGACGGCGAAGAAGGCATCGAATATGTTCCGTCAAACGTGTTGCAGACCAGCGTTGTTTACGACGCCGAAACCGTAGTCGAAAAACGCGCCGAACTTAAGAATATAGAAAATGCGGCGAAGAAAGAACTCGGTCTTGTTCCGCGTAACGTTTTCGAAGCGGTTTACGCTGAATATAACGATTATCAGAACCAGAGAATAATCGCCGAAGAATCCGAAAACGAAGAAGAAAAAGCCGCCGCCGCCGAAAAGAGCGACGCAATGCTTTCTGCTCTTAAAGCAAACGACTGGAGCAGAGTAAATCAGGCTTTGAGTTTCTACGACGGCGCTTCCGACGAAATAAAACTTAAATATTCCGCCGATCGTGCTGTCTTAAAGGCTTTTATCGCTAAGTCGCCCGAACCGATTATAACTCAGTACGTTTCTTCGCTTACCGACGAATATAACGTCGTAACGATCACCGCGTACTTTATGGAAAAAGAAAACGGGCAGTTGGTCGAAGCAAAAGTATTCGCCCTTCCCGAAGAAGGCGGAAAACTTAGCGTTTACGAAAACGCTAACGGTTCCAACAAGCGCAACGCAAACACTCTTTTAAGAGAGTCTAACAAAAATCTTTCCGTTGCATACTTCTTTAATCTGTCGGTTTACAACGGATATAAATTGGTAGACGAAGCTCCGCTTACGGCTAACAAGCGCAACGCAGACGGCAGCAAGGCATACGATCCCGTAACGGGCGAAGAAATCGTCGGCGACGTTTACTACCGCGTAGAAATCAATCTTGCCGATTACTTCGAAAAATACTGCAAGCCCCGCGGATACGAATCAAACAAACTCTCTAACGTAGAAATGGCGTACACCTTCCTTAAAACGGGCGAAGGCGCGCTGTGCTACAACTACGCTAAAACAGACGGAAAAATAGAAAAGACCTATTCCACAGACTCGTTGCAGACGGAATTAGACGGAGGAACACTGGTGTTTTACACAAGAAATTTCAATGATTTCTGCGTTGCAGGCACGGGGCTTGAAACATTGTTTACAAACCCCTGGTTCTGGATCGGCGCAATCGTATTGCTTATCGTTCTCATACTTGTAATTAAAGCGATTGTCAAGAACCACAGATTCGCTATCAAGTTCGTCGTTAACGGCGGTACGCCCGTTCGTACTCTCCGCGTTGCAAAAGGCGAAGCGATCGTTCTTCCCGACGCACCCGAAAAGACGGGGCTTGTGTTCGCAGGCTGGTACATTGATCCCGATTGCACCACGAGATTTATCGAAACCAAACTCCGCCGCAGAAAAGGCTTCAAACTGTATGCTAAGTGGGCGGCTCCCGTATCTGCCGAAACGCTCACCGCTTATTACGACAATATGCGTACGCTTATGATGTCGTATGAAAAACGCAGTTTCAAACCCACTCTCGGTCTCATCGAAAAAGAACTTATAGCAAACCTGTTCGGTGAAGATAATTACCTTGTTCTCTATCTTGCGATTAAACCCACAAAGGCTAAAGAACTTGTTCCCGCCGCTAACGTACTTACTCATAAAGATAAGAAGTTCGCGTCGCTGCCCACCAAACTTGTCGTTTCCGACGAATGCTCTTACATTTCGGCGCTCGCGCTTATTAAAGCAACTATGGTCGAAAAGGGCTTGCAGCTCAAAGACGAACTGCCCGAAACCTGCGTATCGACCGCGGAAGAAAGAGCGGCAGGATTTGCTTACTATATCAAAAACGAACGCGTTGCGGCGAATATGGCGGACTATTTCGAACTGCTTCGTATTTCGCTCAAGTCCTACGTTCTCGAAAACGACAACGGCACATTCAAGCCGGGCGACAGATTTACTTTCGCGAGAATTTATTACACCGCTAAGAACGTCGACCTGTATATGCCGATCGTAAAGACGGTTAAAGACCTTGAAAAGGGCGAACGTCAGCCGAGATTTGCAGATACGCCCGTTCATATCGTGATCTGCGATAACGGCGATCTCGAAAAGGCTTACGACATAATCGAAAAAGCAATGCTTGCTTACGGCTTTACCAAATATCCCGAAAACACCAACGATCTCGAAGATATCGTGTTGTCGGATACCGACGGTTTTGCTTACACTATCAGATTCTGATAACCACAAGAAAATCGAGCGTCCGCATCTTTTTGCGGACGCTCTTTTACGATATGGGCGTTTCCGCAAAATACCGAAACAGCGGCTGTAACAGTTTTTGCATCCGACCGACGGCGGTATTTCAACTTGTGTTTTCGGTTTAGCGGGAGTGTCTTTCTAAGGCGTTTTTCGTATTTAAGGCGCTTTGGCGATTATGCGAATAAAAATACTCGACATATGTCGAATATGGTGCAAAAAAATCGAAAATGCCGAGTTATCAACAAAAAATCGGTGAAAAAACCAAAAATGTGGATAACTTTGTGGATAACTATACAGCGCGGGCGGATAAAAAGAGAAAAATAATATGACTGAATTAGATAAATTTCATTTGCTTGTCGGGCAGACGATGATGGAATGCCAATGCATCGAGCACGACGTAAAAGTAATATATTCGGCTATGCGACGGGGCGATTTCAAGCGCAATTACGACTATATCGCGACCTACACGCTGGGCAAAACGCTTGCCGAACTCGAAGAACTCGATATATGCAACGTAAACCCGTATTTTTCGGTGAACGACTACGAACTGCTCGACAGTATCCGCAACATTCGTAATCACTGGGCGCATCAGGGCTATGTGGAGTTCGTTTATAAACAGGGCGAAGATTTCAACATTGCGTTCGAAAAAGAGTATAACCGCCTTAAAGACGATTACGATATGCTCACTGCGCTCAGCGAGCAGACCGAAAAAATCCGTTTCGAAGTCATGAAAAAGTTCGGGCGGATATAAGTCTGATTTTTTAACGCGTTTTCGGTCTTAAAACGTCGTATAAGCGGAATGTAATAAACCCGCGGGCAATATACTTATTAGCGGAGCGTTAATATATAATGAAAGAGCGCAAAACCGTAAGTATAATTTCCGTTTTATTTATTCTGGTTTACGTCGTTCTGCTTGCCGCCGTTTTTTATAACGACAGCGAGAAACTCGAAGTCGGCGCAAGCGGGCAAAAGGGATTTACCGTAGTTATCGATGCAGGTCACGGCGGCATCGACGGCGGAGCCGAAGGCGTTGTTACCGGCGTTATCGAAAGCGATATCAACCTTGCAATTGCCAACAAACTTAAAACTCTGTGCGAGCGCGCGGGAATAACCGTCGTTATGACCCGCACGACCGCAGGCGGTTTATACGGATTACCCGCGCCGGGGTTCAAAAAGCGCGATATGAAACGCCGCGCCGAAATAATCAACGCCGCCGCCCCCGCGCTTGTGGTTTCAATTCATCAGAACACTTGCAGTTCGCATAGTCGCCGCGGTTCGCTTGTGTATTATAAGCCGGGCTACGAAAAAGGGCTTGTTTTTGCCAAAGCCGTTTGCACTCGAATCAACGACATGCCCGAAAAACCGCGCGATTGCGTGCCGATGACCGAAGATTTTTTCATTCTTAACAATTCGCCTTGTCCCGCGGTTATTGTGGAGTGCGGATTTTTATCCAATGCCGAAGACGAAAAAATGCTTTGCGACGACATGTACCGTGAAAAACTTGCTTATGCCGTTCTGCTCGGCATTACCGACTATATGTTTATACAATAGCCCGCAAACGTGCGCAAAATAATTGAAATAAACGGCGAAACGTGATATAATAATACAACTAAAATGCCGAAAAAGGGGTGGGCGATTGTTCGATATCGATCAGAAATTAAGCATAGACGAAGCGCGGCTTATGAATCCCGTCGTGCTTGCTTATATAGGCGACGGGGTGCAATCTTTGTACGTCCGTAAAAAACTTGCTTATTCGTCCACCGCAAAAACCGGAGAACTCAACAAGCGCGAAGCGAAAATAGTTTGCGCAACCGCTCAGGCTCGCGCTGCCGCCGCTTTGGAAGAACAGTTTACAGAAGAAGAACTCGGCATTTATAAACGCGCCAAAAACTCTAAAAAGGGCAGTAAGGCAAAAAACGCGTCCGCAAAAGACTACGTTAAGTCTACGGGTTTCGAAGCGGTTATCGGCTATCTTTATATCACGGGGCAAACCGAACGCGTCAACACGTTTTTAGAAAAAGCCGAAGAGTTTGCCGCCCAATAATTTTCGGTGCGGTCAACCTATTTTCAGCGGTACTTTTCGTTGCAAAACAAAAATCGCGCATAAATCAAATAAAACACATAAAACAATTTTAGTTGCCGCAGAAACAAAATGCGGACAGGCTGTCTGATTTTTATAAAACAGGGCTATAAGTCGATTATCGGTCGATTGTAGGGATTCCAATCATTATCACTAAATACCGAAAAGGCGGCTTTTTATCCCTTTTTCACGACCGCTCGGGCGCAGTACGTCCAGTACAACATCCCTCACGCTCGTAAAAAATCATCTAAAAATACGCACTTTTCGGTGCTACGCATTTTTGCGGATAAGAAATCGTCGTTTACGGTTCGGTTTTTGCAAGGCAAACGACCGAAATAGTACTCGACGTACATTGATGGTTGTTTAACACAGCAAAAACCGATTTATTGCCGCAAAAATATTTAGTGATGACGAATGGAATCCCTAAGGAGAATATAATGCTTGTCGAAGGCAAAAACGCAGTCGTCGAACTGCTTAAAACCGAAAAAACAATAGATAAAATACTCGTTCAGAACGGTCTCAGGGACGAACAGTCGCGAAACATCGTAAAACTTGCCAAAGACCGCGGCGTAAAAATCACTTATGCCGATAAGTCGGTACTCGATAAAACGAGCGAAAACGGCAGACATCAGGGTTTTATGGCTTTCGTGTCCGAATTCGAATACGCCGACGAAGACGATATGATCGAAAACGCCGCCGATAAAGATTGTTTCTTTCTCGTGCTTGACGGCATTGTCGATCCGCACAATCTCGGCAGCATAATCAGGGTTGCGGAATGCGCCGGCGTAGACGGCATTTTTATCGGTAAGCACCGCAGCGCCGCCGTTACCGACGCGGTTATGCGTATTTCCGAAGGCGCGGCAAATCATATGCCGGTCGCAAGAGTGGTGAACGTCAACGGCGTTATAGAAAAACTTAAAAAAGCGGGCGTGTGGGTTTACGCGCTCGAACTCGGCGGACAGGACTTATATAAAACAGATCTTAAGGGCAAAATAGCAATCGTAATCGGCGGCGAAGATACAGGGGTTAACAAGTTGACCCGTGAAAAATGCGACGCGGTCGTCACTATCGGAATGAAAGGAAAAATCAATTCGTTAAACGCGTCAGTCGCTTGCGGGGTCGCCGTATTCGAAGCGCTCCGCCAAAGACGATAAACAAAAAAGTCGCGCTATAGGTCGATTATCTATGGAAATGAAAGAGTTAACCGACGAAAAACTGGTCGAATTATATAAAAGTGGCGACAGCAACGCGTTCGACGAGTTATACGTTCGCTACAAATATATAATAGTCGCCGCGTCGCGTTCGTTTTATTTAAGCGGCGGCGATAAAGACGATATTTTGCAGGAAGGTTTTTTAGGACTTTTGAAAGCGGTCGATACTTATAACGGCAAAAGCAGTTTCAAAAGTTACGCCTTTCTTTGCATACGTTCGAAAATCATTACTGCAATAAAAAATTCTTACAGCAACAAAAACAAACCGTTGCAGGGGTATGTTTCCATCTACGGTTGTTCGACAGAACTCAACCGACTGCTCGGCGACGATCCCGAAGAAAAAATAATCAACGACGAAGCGGCAAGCGAATTTATGGCAAAGGTGCGCAAAATCCTTTCTAAATTCGAAATAGTCGTGCTTAATTTGTATCTCGACGGGCTTACTTATACAGAGATAAGCAAAAAGCTCGGCAAAGATTCAAAATGCATAGATAACGCGCTTCAGCGAATAAAAAAGAAAATTTCCGCAATATCGTAACGACTAAAAAATGGCAACAGTCCGTTTTATATTACGGTTGCCGATAAAAAGCCGCAAATTTCTGTTTACGTTTTTTTACTTGCATTTTTTACTGGCACATTCTTAAACGGCGCAAGCCGTGTCGGAGGATTAAAATGTCGTATCTGGCATTATACAGGGCGTTTCGTCCGAAAACATTCGACGAGATAATCGGGCAGGAACATATCGTCCGTACTCTCGTCAATCAGATAAAGACCGACAAGATAGGTCACGCCTATCTTTTTTGCGGTGCGCGCGGAACGGGCAAAACGACGGCTGCAAAGGTTTTCGCCCGCGCCATAAACTGTTTATCGCCCGTAAACGGCAGTCCTTGCGGCAAGTGCGAAGCGTGTAAAAAACTCGAAAGCCCGTCTAATCTCGACATTCTCGAAATGGACGCCGCTTCCAACAACAAGGTCGAAAACATCCGCGACATCCGCGATAAAATTCAGTATCCCCCCGTTGCCGGCAAGTACAAAGTCTATATCATAGACGAAGTTCACATGCTCACGACCGAAGCGTTCAACGCGCTGTTAAAAACGCTCGAAGAACCGCCTTCACACGCTGTGTTCATTCTTGCCACCACCGAAGTGCATAAAATCCCCGCGACCATTCTGTCGCGCTGTTTAAGGTTCGATTTCAAACTGATCCCCACGCGCACAATAGCGTCGCTTATCGGTAGCATTTACGATAAAATCGGCAAAAAATACACGCCCGAAGCGGTAAACGCCATAGCCCGCGCGGGCGAAGGCAGCGTACGTGACGCGTTGTCCGTTGCCGACGTGTGCGTTTCTTACAGCGACGGCACGCTCACCTACGACGACGTTATCGAAGTTTTAGGCACGTCCGACCGCACCCGCATAGAAAAACTTATCGGCGAAATGGTAGACGGCAACACCGGCGGTATTCTGGAGTGTGTGGACGAGTTGTGCATGCATGGCAAAAGCGTAGGCGTACTTAACCGCGACGTTTGCGCCGCAATCCGCGACCTTCTCGTAATAAAAACTTGCACCGACCCGCAGACGATTTTAGGTCTGCCCGAAGACAAACTTGCGGAACTTAAAAAACTTGCCGATAAAACAGACGTTCACGCCTTGCTCAGATATCTCGAACTGTTTTCGGCTGCCGAAGCGGATCTTAAATACAGCACTCATCCGCGTATAGTTTTTGAAACGGCTGCCGTAAAAGCCGGCATGCCGCAAGCCGATTATAATATAGACGCGCTTATATCAAGGGTTTCGGCACTCGAAAAAACTCTTAACGAGCTTGCTTCAAGACCGGTCGTTCTTCCGCTTGTAAACGGCGAACGCCCCGTTGCCGTTGAAACGCCGACCGCACAACCGACTACTATTGAAAAGCCCGTTGTTCGCCCCGTCGAAAAACCTATTACGGCAAAGCCGACGGCCGAAGTCAAAACGGAAGTAAAACCGACTGTCGAAGAAAAAATAAAAATTGAAACGGCGGAAAAAAAGACGGTAACTGCGGCATTTAACGCCGATGTTCCCCCCGAAGAAGACGGCGGATTTTATATGTCGGATATCCCGCCCATAGAACAAAAACCTACGGCAAAAGCCGAATCGCAGGGAATTAAAAAGCCCGAGCCGACGGCTAAGTCCGACCTTTCGGTAGGTTCAGGCGCAACTGCAAATACGGGCGTAAAAGCGGGTGACGCCGATGCCGAAAAGGTGTGGGGCGCGGCGTTGCGTGCAATGCGTAAAGATAAAGAAATTATGCTTTGGGCTGCGTGCGAAGACGTAGGTGTGACCGCTTCGAACGGCATTTTCTATGTGCGCGCTACAGGCGATAACGAGTATTTGTTTTTATCTAAGCCCGAAAATATGGCAAAACTTCGCAATTACGTCTGCCCGCAAGGTTATTCCGATCTTAAAATCGTGACGGGCGAGGTCGATACGGAAACCGAAGTTGTTTCGGACGACGACGAAACGGCAAAAGTAGAAAAATTTTTTCAAGGCGAAAAATTAACAGTTAAATAAATTTTCAGGAGTAAAAATCATGGCAGGATTCAAAGGATTCGGCGGCGGTTTCGGCGGCAACTCGCAGATGCAGCAACTTATGAAACAGGCGCAGAAAATGCAGGAAGAAATGGCTCAGGCACAGGAAGAGCTCGAAGAAGCGGAGCTGGTCGGCGAAAGCGGCGGCGGGCTTGTTAAAGTTACCGTCAACGGAAAAAAGACCGTTTCGGCTATCAAGATCAGCCCCAACGCGGTTGATCCCGACGATATGGAAATGCTCGAAGATCTTATTGTTGCCGCGCTCAACTCGGCATACGAACAAGCCGACGCGTTATATAACGAAAAAATGGGCAAGTTCGGTCAGGTCGGGGGCATGTTCTAAGCCTGCATTTCTTTATAATTTATCGACAAAAACCTACAGTTTTTTATATAAATATAGGGTTATAGGTCGATTATTTGAGTATTCGGAGCAAAAATGAAAGTATTTATCGAGCCGATCGGCAGGCTTATCAACGAGTTTACGAAGTTACCGGGCGTAGGTACCAAAACCGCGCAACGCTTCGCGTATAAAATAATAAATATGAGCGAAGAAGAAGCCGCGGAATTTGCTCAGAGTATAATCAACGTAAAAAAACAGGTCAGATACTGCAAGGTCTGCGGCAACTATGCCGAAGGCGATATCTGCGATATCTGTAAAGAGCGCAAAAGCGACGTTATCTGCGTGGTGAAAGAACCTAAGGACGTTATCGCGCTCGAAAAAGCACACGAATTCGACGGCGTTTACCATGTTCTTCACGGCACGCTCAACCCGCTCGAAGGTATAGGACCTAACGATTTGCGCATTAAAGAACTGCTTGAAAGACTGAATAAAGGCGACGTAAAAGAAGTCATTATGGCGACCAATCCCGACGTTGAAGGCGAAGCCACGGCAATGTATATCGCCGCGCTTATCAAACCGCTCGGCATAAAAGTCACCCGTCTTGCGCACGGCATCGCGGTCGGCACCGATCTCGAATATGCCGATATAAGTTCGTTATCGCGCGCTTTGATCGATCGCCGCGATATGTAACGAGCTAGAAAACAGCATATAACGGCAGGGCGTAACAGCAAAACAATAACGCGGCGTTTTAACCTGCAATTTAACAAAAACATATAATCGTTCGTATAATATTACGGGCGATTTTTTTATGCTTAAAATAAGGATGAGCGTTGCGGGCAATTCTTTTGTTCTGACCGACGATTATAAAAACACCGCCGATAACGCGGTTTCGCTTTGCGAAAAATATCACACCGACGGCGTTGCGTATATAAGTAAAAATAACGGAAGTTTCGGTTATTTTTTGCGTAACGCAGACGGCAGCGGCGCGGCTTTCTGCGGAAACGTAACCATGTGTTTTGCAAAATTACTGTTCGACCGCGGGCTTGTTAAAAATAAAACTTTTTACATTTCAACTCCGTCAAAAAAGAAAAAAGTTACCGTAATCACAAAAGACAAAAAATGCTCAAAAGTCGCGCTCGAAGTCGATAAACCGCACTTTTATACCGTTTACGACAACCGTTTTGCTTCTGTTTTGCTAAGATTAAAAATCAGAAAAAAGGAAATAAGAATAAGGGCTTATCCTGTAGACGTCGGCAATCGCCACCTTGTTATTTTTAACAGGAAAGGCGTAAATTTTAATGACGAAGAAATCGTTAATGCCGTTTACGAAAGCGGTCTGTTTCAAGGGGGCGTTAATATTGAGTTTGCGGCTATTTATAAAAATCAAATAAAGGTCAGAGTTTACGAGCGCGGTTGCGGAAAAACTCTCGCTTGCGGCAGCGGTGCATGCGCCGTCGCGTTTGCCGCAAAACAAGCGGGGTATAATCAAAAATTTATTATTGAGTTTGAAGGCGGAAGTTATAGTTCGGTTGTAAACAAAAAGGGCGTAACCATAACCGGAACGCCTGTTTTCGATGAAGAAACGGAGATGTTTTATGATAGTAAAATCGGGCTATAAGTCGGTTAACGGCGATTATGTGTTTTCAAAAACGCAGCAAAAGGTTGAATCGTTCAGGAAGAATAACCCAAAAATCAAGGTTATAGATTTAGGCGTGGGCGACGTAAAACTGCCGCTTGCAAAACCCGTTGCAAAGAGTATGCAAAAAGCGGCGCGCGCCTTAAAACACGAAAAAACTTTCAGCGGATATCCGCCCGATTTCGGCTATATTTTTTTGCGTAATAAAATAAGCGATTATTATAAATCGCTCGGCGCATACGTTTCTCCGGACGAAGTGTTTATCACGGGCGGGGCAAAACCGTCTCTTGCGGATATCGTTTCGCTTGCCGATTTCGACCGCGCGTTTATCCACCGACCGAATTATCCGTTGTACAGCGAATTGTGTTCGGCTTACGGCATAGAGTATGTAACGGCGAATTGCCCGCCCGAAAATTATGCCGGTGTCGCAAAAGAAAACGATTGCGATCTGTGTTTCGTTTGTTCGCCCTGCAATCCTACGGGCGAAGTAATCGGCAGCGGCACGCTTAAAAAACTTTGCGGCTACTATAAAGAGCGTGGCGGCATAGTCGTAATCGACGCGGCTTACGCATTTTTTAACGAAAACTATTGCCCGCCGTTTATGACTAAAGCCGAAGAGCAAACGGTTATAGAAGTCCGAACCTTTTCAAAAAGTCTGTCGTTCACGGGCGTGCGCTGCGGATTCACCGTCATAAAAAAGCAGAACCCGCTGTACGAACCGTATAAAAAATTATTGTCGCTTAAATATAACGGGGTAAACGTAACCGCTCAGCGCGCCGCAGCCGTCGCATTTCTGCCCGAAATGCGCGAAGAACACGCCCGCCGCCGAAATTATTACCGCAAAAATGCCGAACTGCTTGCCGCTCCTTTTGTAAAACACGGATATTCTTTTTCGGGCGGGGCGCATGTGCCGTATCTTTTAGTAAACGTAAACGAAAACGGCGAAAGGTTTGCCGAAAAACTGCTTGAAAAAGCGGCTGTATGCGTTACCCCGGGCGAAGGTTTCGGCGCGACAAACAGTATAAGAATTTCTTGTTTATGCACTCGTGAAGCCGCCGTTCTCGGTTCGGAAAGGTTGGATAAATTTTTGAGCGGACAAAAGCCCGTTTAGAAAGTTTTTCAAATTTTTACCGATCAAAGTGAAAAATTAAATCCCGAAAAACCGTTTGATACATGCGCGCGTATATAATATGTCAAACGGTTTTCTGTTTTTTTAAAAAAGACTGTAAAAACAGTTGACTTAAAATGCGGTATTTTGTAGAATATATAGGCTGATTATCAGGAAAAGTTGTTTGAAAAGGAAATAGCCCCTCTTTTTCG